>CAYQKZ010000065.1:0-12698 GCA_964418135.1 uncultured Desulfobacterales bacterium | reverse complement strand
TTTCAGGCCCCGTTGTCTCGCGATGGGCCCGAGGATTGGCCGGGTTTTCAAACTGGTTGGGTATATAAATGTACCTGTTGGATGCCGCGATGTCCTGTGCAGCATCGATAGCTCCTTTCATCCCGTTGGCACCCGGTGTCAGGATCAGCTCTGCGCCCAGATGCTTCAGAAGCTTTCTGCGCTCGATACTCATGGTTTCCGGCATGGTCAGAGAAAGGCGGTAGCCCTTGGCCGCACAGATAAAAGCCAGAGCAATGCCGGTGTTGCCGCTGGTCGGCTCTACGATGTGCGTATCAGCCTGAATCAGTCCGGCTTTTTCGGCGGCTTCGATCATGCCGGCAGCGATTCTGTCTTTCACACTGCTCAAAGGATTGAAAAATTCAAGTTTTGCGATGAGTTCTGCGGCAATGCCGTTACATATCCGGTTGAGGCGGACAAGAGGCGTCGCACCGATGGTTCGATCTACACTATTAAAAATTTTCATGGGTTTCTCCAATGTGAAAAACGGAGTGATGTTGATTATCTTTATTTTTTATGATGAAGTATATGTATGATCAACCTGAAAAAAAGTCAATTTTTCTGAACATGGTAACCCATGTTCTCATAGACAGAGACCCATGACAATTCTATTCAAGATACTTCCGATTTTCATTGTCATCATGCTGGGCTGGATTTTTCATCGACGGGGGTTTATTCCTCAATCCTTTTTAGGTCCGGGCAATCGACTGGTCTTTTATCTGGCCATTCCGGCCATGATCTTTCGGTCGATAGCCGGAACCCATCTGACTTCCCAATTGAATATCCGGGTGGTAGGCACTTCGCTGACGGCCGTTCTAATCGTTTTTGCGCTGGCCTGGGTTGCTGCCGGTTTTATCCGTGTAGATAGGACAGGACAGCGGGGAACGATTGTGCAAAGTACGTTTCATGGGAATATCGGATATATTGCGCTGGCCATCGCGTTCTATGCACTGGGAAGCGATGGTCTGGCCCGTGCCGGAATCATTGCGGGATTTATGATGATACTTCAGAATATTCTGGCTATATTCATCCTACAGTATTATGCCACCAATGAGGCGATCAAAGGGAATGTGAAATTGGTCATTGTCAATATGCTGGGCAATCCGGTGATTCTGGCATCGATTGCGGGAATCGGCATATCGGTTCTGGGGATTTCGATTCCAAAAGTCGTGGATCAGACACTGGAAATTATCGGCGGACTGGCGCTTCCCATGGCATTACTGATCATCGGGGCATCCTTGTCTTTCGACTTGGTACGGTTCCGTATTGTTTCGGTCTTGTCGGTAAGTCTGGTGAAACTGATTGTTCTGCCGGGATTGGGATTTATTGGTTTCCGGCTGCTGGGGCTCTCTCCGCAGGACTACGTGCCGGGACTGATTCTGCTGGCTACGCCGACGGCAACCATAGCCGTGGTCATGGCTCATGAAATTGACGGAGATATGGATTTTGCCGCAGCGACGGTTTCGGTCAGCACCCTGCTGTCGGCCCTGACATTTTCTCTCTGGTTGAAACTATCCGGGATGATTTAGGGTGACCGCTCACTCCCCCCTCCCCCCAGAATATGTAACAGGCTGAATTGATACATGTTGACTTTGAAAAAGGAAGGGGGCGTGAACGGTTACGTATATTCATTGATGTAAATCTGCCTGAGACCGCAATGTTCCCATTAAGAGGAGTTGGCGTGATCAATAACTGGATGCTTCGCCCGGATGCTGGATGGTACAGAGCAGCAATCCTGTTTCAAGGTAAACGGTAGCTGTTTTATCACAAAACACATTGCTGATTCCCCTGGTAGCGCTGAAATGAAGTGTTTCTCCGTTCAGCGGGTATTCCAGGCCGGTAGTGCAGACGTTTCCGGCGTTCGTTCCCAATGGGATCAGGGAAAGCGTGTCTCCGACACAGCTTTCGAATCGCCTTGTTTCTCCGGCCCGAATCAGCGAAATTTCCTGCTTACCGTCCAGAATACGCACATGGCGTCCAACCAGTTCTGGGGATGTTAGAAGCATAACATTGGCGATCGTCATATCCCATCTGCCGCCCAAAGCACCTATCAATACGATTTCGTCGGCACGGGTATCGGCGGCAGCATGCAAGGCCAGTTCCATATCGGTTTGATCTTTTCGCGTCGGATGTCGGGAAATCGGGATGCCGGATTGGATGGCGTCCGATAATTCTTCCGCTGAAAGAGAATCGAAATCCCCGATAAGGATGTGAGGGCGCAGTTTCAACGCCAGGCAGTGGCGAAAACCACCATCCACGGCAATGACGACATCACCGGGATAAATGACGGGGCCATTTCCGGCGATCATGCCATTGGCGATAATGACAGTGCGCATGATGAAGCCTTTCCTGAGAGATCGAGAATCTGTTCCATCTCTCTGAGGCTGGTAATATGAAAGTCGGATCGAAGAGAGGGGTTATTATATGCAACCAGAATTGCACCGGCAGCTTCCGCAGCGATCTGATCCAGCTCGGAATCGCCAATATAAAGCAATTGGTCCGGTTCAATACTGAAATAATCCAGTATTTTGTTCAAAGGATCGGGGTAGGGTTTGGGCCGATCGACATCCCAAGCGCTGACCACCAGATCAAAAAGATCTGTGAGGTCATGCGCTTCCAGCACTGTCTGAATGGTGTTGGTCCGATTGGTGGCAATCGCCGTTGGGTATTCAGGCCGCAGTCTGTGAAGCAGCGGCTTGAGAAATGGCTCGATTTCCATTTTTTCCAGAAACGGCAGATACGGCATTTGTTTGCGGTAGGTATTCGCTTCGGCAGCTTCGAGCTTGTCCGGAAAAAGATAAGCCACCGCTTCGTCTGCGGTATGCATATGAACAAAAGCAAACTGATCCGAGTCCAGTTCGGGTTTGTTCATATGCACTAAAATCTGATTGTAATACGATTTGTTGACGGCTTCGGTGTCGAACATGACGCCATCACAGTCAAAAGCAACCACCCGGATACGTTTCATATGTGTCTGTCTACTGTTCCTTCTTGGCAACTTCAAGAATTTGTCCGTAAACGCTGACTTGAATTTCCGGTTTGATCTGACTGTCGGTTTTCAGCGTAATGACATCATAATAGCGCCCTGGATCTTTTTTCAAATTATCGACGGTGACAAGATAGGTTGTTTTATCATTTTCTTTTTTTTCTTCTGTTTTGGCCTGAATGTCGGTACCGTTTTTGGTTGTGGTTTCCAGAACTTTAAAGGGGTATTTCACATCCGGAGACACGGTAACAGACGCTGTGATGGGTTCACCGGCATTTCCGCGCAGAACAAGCTTGTTCGGAGTGATGTCCGCAAATTTCTCGACATTGCCGGAAATCTCAATCGAGACATTGGGTTGAATCGGAGCGCTGGTTTCCACCATGATGCTTTTTTTCAGCAATGTACCGCCATATCCGCTGGTATTCACTTTGATGGTAATTTTTCCCTCACCGCCGGCGGGGATCTGTCTCGTGAATGAGACAGCCGTGCATCCTCAGCCGGTTTTGACGTTGAGAATGGACAATTCATCGGCTCCTTTATTCTGAATGACGAAGTCATGAACAATTTCAGTTCCATCCACAACCGGTTGAAAGGTAAATTGTTTTTCCGGTACAGCATAGGACATAGGGGGGGATGCTTTGTCTTCAGCGCAGGATACAGCGGGGAAGGATACCAAGCATATCAATAGAAGCCACTTGGCATAACAAGTTATTTTCATAATTAATCTCTCCTGTAAATTATGATTGGATAATATAATGGGCATCGTAAAAAACAGGTATAATTTATTCTCCATTCATTATAATGTCAAGGCGGTTTGAACGAAAACATCCCAACGGATCCCGACGAGACATTTCTGGGGGGCAACTGCGGTGTAATTCATCATAGAAGTATGTCCGGTCGTGATTCTTTGCTTTCTTCTCGTACGGATGTTTCAAATTTCAGCCCGTATTTTTCGATTTTCGAATGGAGAGTGGGCCGTGAAAGCCCCAAGAGTTTCGCAGCACGGGAGCGGTTGCCACCACTGAGGTTCAAGGCTTCACTGATGAAAATGCCGGCAATCCGGTCCATGACGGTATCAAAAACATTGTCGCCGGTATGGGTCATCAGGGCGTGATGCAGAATACGCCTGAGCAATATATCGTGTTTTTCGTCGCTGTCATCGGCCGCCGGAGTTTTCTCACGGATGGCATTTGAAATGTCTTCGGCACTCAGTGGGGCTCCTCGATTGAAAATCACGGTTTTCTGGATGGTGTTGGCCAGTTCCCTGACATTTCCCGGCCAAGGATAATGGGAAAGTAGATGTTCAGCTTCCTGCGTGATTCCCGGACAGTCCAGGCTCAGTTCTTTGAAAAATCTCGAAAGAAAATATTCGGCCAGCAGCGGGATGTCTCCGGATCGCTCTTTGAGAGGCGGCAGCCGAATGGTGACGACTTTGAGGCGGTAATAGAGGTCTTCCCGAAAGCGGCCGGCTTCTATCGCCGATTCAAGGTTCCGATTGGTGGCCGCAATGATGCGGACATCCACCGGTATGGTTTCTCGACCGCCGAGCCGCTCGATACTTCTTTCCTGAAGCAGCCGCAGCATTTTGGCCTGGAGACTGAACGGCATATCACCGATTTCGTCCAGAAAAACGGTTCCGCCGCTGGCCTGTTCAAGTTTGCCGACTCTGCGGTGATTGGCTCCGGTGAAAGCGCCTTTTTCATATCCGAACAACTCGCTTTCCAACAGGCTGTCAGGGATGGCCACGCAGTTGATTACCAGAAAAGGTTTATTTGCTCGCAGGCTGTGCTGATAAATGGCTCTTGCTACCAATTCCTTGCCGGTTCCGGATTCTCCACGGATCAATACCGTGGCATCTGTTGGCGCAACCCGACCAATGGCTTTGTACACTTCCTGCATCGGAATGCTTCTGCCGATAATGGCTTCCCGGTTTACGCTGTCCGGCGCGCCGTTCATGTCGACGGGTGAACGCATGAAACGCCCGGCTTCGATGGCTTGACCGATGACCGTGAGCATGTCCGGTATATCGAAGGGCTTGAGGATATAATCGAAAGCACCCATTTTGGTGGCTTCGATAGCGGTTTCGGTGGTTCCGTAGGCTGTCATGATGATGACCGGCAGTTTCGGTTCGACCTCATGAATCACTTTAAATGTCTCAAATCCATTCATTCCCGGAAGACGCATGTCCAGAATGACCATATCCGGAGGAATCTGCCGGATCATCGCTATGCCAGCCTCACCGGAGGCGGCGCTGTCGATACTGTAGCCCTCCTGAAGCAGCAGCTTGTGAAAACTTTTCCGCAACTGGTCGTCATCGTCGATAATCAATATTCTGCTCAAATTTCAGCTCCTGACCGGAAGCAAAATGATAAATGTGGTACCGATTCCTTCAGAAGATGTAAGATTCAGACTGCCGCCGTGTTCTTCGATAATTCGGGAAGCGATACTCAGCCCGAGTCCCGTGCCTTCTTCTTTGGTTGTAAAAAACGGTTGAAGTACCTTGTCAATCAGATGTCCTGGAATTCCCGGTCCATTGTCACAAACGCGAATTTCCACCATTTTCCCGACAGGTCTTTCAAATGTTTCTTCTTCGACAATGACGATCTTTCCGCCTTTTTTCATGGCTTCACACGCATTGACAATGAGATTCACCAGAACTTCCTTGAGCTGTTCCGGGTCTGCTGAAATAGTCGGAAGCTGTCGGCTGCGGTTTACCTCGATGCTGACTTCATAAGAGATCAGGCGGTGTTCGAGAAGTTGTATGACCATGTCCACGATTATTGAAGGACTGACCCACTGCATTTTCAGCTTTGGTGGACGAGAGAATTCCAGAAAATTCTGAACAATGGTGTCAATATGTTTGATTTCCTGTGAAATGACATCCAAATCATCTTTTTGCGTTTCTGTAAGTTTCAAGGTTCGTCCTAAAGAAAACATTCGCATTTTTACAGACGTGAACGGGTTTCGAATACTGTGTGCCATCCCTGCGGCCAGTTTTCCGACGAGTGCCATTTTTTCCGCCTGAAGCAGGGTCTCGCGGCTTTTCTGAAGTTCGGAATGAGTTTGATCGACATCTTCGATCAGATCATGAACACTGTGGCAGAGAGATTTGATTTCATTCGGTGATTCAGCCACCGTTCCCTTACGGCTGGCTTCACCGGCAAGCCGACGAAGCGGATCCAAAATCTGATGGATAAAAAATGAAATCAATAGAAAGGAAATAATTACGACTAAAGAGAATACCAATATGGAGACGAATCTCAATTTTCCCGCCTGAGCATGACCGTTTCCCGCGACTTGATGGATACGGGCCACCTGAATTTCTTTATACTGTTCGCATAAGTCCAGAACGGTGAAAAACAAATATCGAACTTCTTTGTGCAGTCTCAGGCTGTTTTCCTTATCACCGTCCCTGTAATACGAGATCACACGATCCTTGGCAATGATATAGGCATTGTAGTCGTGGTCGATCCGGTCAATCAGTTCCAATTGGACATCGCTGTCCGCTGAATGTCTGGCGGCAATCAATTTTTCCTTGAAAATCTGTCGATATTCACCTAGTTGCCGAAGCCATTCCGGATCGCCGTCCAGAAAAAAATAGGAGACAAATCCTTTTTGATTGATGAGAGCGGTTTCCAGGGATTCCGCTGTCTGAAAAGTCTGTAAAAACTTTTCGGTAATGGAACCCAATATTTCTTCCATCCTGAATGTATACCACACAGTCATAACGCTTCCCGCGAATGTAAGAAAAATGAGTGTGGACAATATCATATAAATACGAATTCTCAAGCTGAACCGATTCCTCATGTATATCTTCCTTGCTGCTTCCTGCCTTTTCCGGAGGATAACCCTTGACACGAATTATAAAAATTGCAATTATCCGACTGTTAAAAAATTTGGCGGTTTTCCCCTAAATTGAGCATAAACCATACGTACTAGGCGCTGATTTTTCAACACGAATATTACAGGGGGTCACAATTGTATAGATACAGATGTCTATCCATTCTTTTTATCGGAATTTTTCTTGTCTGGCTAAACGGTTGTGCCCATCAGACAAAGGGAATCTCTTCAAAAGAACCGGGTGCTTCAAAACTCGTTTTAACCGCGAAATCAGGTAATTTCGGAAAAGAAGGGGCATCCGGCCGCCGTTATCCTGCATCATATCGCATATCTGAAGATGCCGAGCTGGATGATACCACCGATGTTGACGATGCCGAGAATGACGATAAACAAGGAGATCGCATCAATTTCGGCGTCAAGAACCAGAATATTCTAGATGAAGCCCTGGATTATTGTCAACTGGCTCAAGATTACTGGCTGAAAGGCCAGCTCGAAAATGCCATTTCCGCTCTGGATCAGGCGTATGCCCTGATCATCAAAGTGGATACGTTCAACAGACCCCGACTCATTCAGCAGAAAGAGGATCTGCGGTATTTGATCACCCGCAGAATTCAAGATATTTATGGTTCGCGGAATGTTGTGGCAAAGGGGAGCATTAACGCCATTCCCAAAATCATGAACGACTACGTTAAGGCGGAAATCGATTCTCTGACCACGGGATACGAAAAAGATTTTTTTATCAATGCCTATCAGCGGTCTGGGCGTTATCGGAAATACATTGAGGAAGAACTGGTCAAGGAAGGGCTGCCAGTTGAACTGGCGTGGCTGCCGCTGATAGAAAGTGGCTATAACGTCAAGGCGTTGTCTCCAGCCAGGGCTCTGGGGTTATGGCAATTCATTCCTTCAACGGGTTATCGATTCGGACTTTCCCGGGACAAATACGTGGATGAAAGACTTGATCCGTACAAATCAACGAAAGCGGCAATTTTATATTTGAAAGAACTCCATCACCTTTTCGGAGATTGGGAAACGGTTCTTGCTGCTTACAACTGCGGTGAAGGTCGGGTTCTTCGAACAATTAATTCACAGAGCATCAATTATTTGGATAATTTCTGGGATCTCTATGAAAAGTTGCCTCGTGAAACAGCCCGGTATGTGCCCCGATTTCAGGCGACCCTTCATATTATCCAGAACTTGAAACAATACGGGCTGTCAGAAATCGATCCGGAAAAACCAATGGAATTTGAAACAATTCCCGTTTCGCGTCAACTTAATCTCAAAACCATTGCCGAATCAACCGGAATATCGGAATCCTCACTGAAACGTCTGAATCCCGAGCTGCGTTACGGCATTATTCCCGGCGATAATTACCCGTTTAAAATTCCTCAGGGTGCCTCAGAGTTGCTGTTGTCTCAACTTGACGCTCTTCCTGAAACCAATGGCCTGCCTTTGGAATCCACTGACCAGGAAAAGACAGCGTTTCCCGCTCATCAGGATAAATTGCCTTCACACAAGGTCAAACGTGGTGAGTCATTGGCATCTCTGGCCAAACAGTTTCAAACAACTCAACAAAATATCATCCAGGCCAATAATTTAAAAAAGTCCACAACAATCAAACCCGGCATGGTATTGCTGATTCCACCGAAGACCCTGCCGTCTCCTGAAAAAAATTCATCCATGACAGCGAAAGCTTCAGGCACTTCGGGCAAATTGATTCCCACTCCTGCAAAAACGCCGCCCGTTCCGGAAAAGGTGGCTTCTACCACTAAGGGCAATCCGGCATCTGCAAAACCTTCAGTTTCCAAGAAACCTGAACCGAGTCATGCGGTTACTCATGTTGTTAAAAGTGGGGATTCACTTTTCAATATTGCCAGTCGCTACAGTGTAACAACCAAAAAAATTCAAGATGCCAATAAGCTGACATCGTTGAATATATCTGTGGGACAAAACCTTGTCATTCCAGAGCCGGCCAAGACGTCTGTTGTTGAAACCGGTTTGAAGAAATACATGGTAAAGAAAGGAGAAAATGCTTTCTCCATTGCATCCGGCCACAATATGCCGATCGATCGATTTTTGAGCATAAACAATTTGTCATCCGGAAGTAAAATTTTTCCCGGTCAGAAAGTTTATGTTGAATAAGGTTTTAGACTTTTAGAAAACTCTTTTCGCAAGGCAGCAGGGAGGGAATAGTTTTTCGGCCATTCCCGACCGATAACACTGCGAAATTATTTTCTGCATGTCTACGTCTACTTGATCATATCATTGTTCGTTGATAGCAGGGCGAACCGTAGTGTTCGCCCTGCAGCGTTTTTAATAGAGATTATTATTTAGGGATATCTATGTCTGAAATGCCGGTTGTTTTGATTGTGGATGATGAAGAGGGTTTTCGCTCCGTTTTGGCTAGACGGCTTCAGGCCAGAGGGATTCAGGCTTTTGATGTCGGTCGGGGTGAAGAAGCCTTGGATTTTCTTCAATCCAGAAATGTGGATGTGGTGCTTTTGGATATTAAAATGCCGGGCATGACGGGTGTCGATGTTCTTCGGAAAATGCGGGAAAGAGGTTACAAATCGGAAGTTATTGTTTTATCCGGGCATGTATTACTAGATACTGCCGTTGAAATTATGGATTTCGGTGTCAATGATTATCTGTTGAAACCATGTGATACCGAGGAGTTGATGGATAAAATCACCATGGCACATGAACGAAAGACAGAACGTGAAGGAAAAAACGTAAACGGCAAACAGTAAAAACCATTTATGCTTCCCGCTTCGATTCGAGGCAGTAGTTTCCCTGCAGAAAAGATTCTGCCAGATGGTTTACGCTGGCTTCAGTTGTCATCAGCATATCCATCTGGCGTGTGAAAAGGAGCAGCCGACCGATATAATCCAGTTTTTCTTCAATGATTTCGGCCTGTGCCTTGGCAAATCTAGCGGTGACCCTGTCCCCTTGAGATTCTACCAGAAACCCCAGTGCGCCCAGTATTTTTTCGATAGACCGTACTCGCCGATTTTTACGGACATCATCAGCCGCACCGCCTTTAAACTGAAAATTGATGTAGTTTTTTGTTTGTGTCTGGCCACAATAGCTGTCCAGAATGCTGTAATGATATCCGACCCGTGAACTGAAGTTCAAGTATTTATCTGAAACAATAGCATAGCTTTTGTCTCCAAACCGTTCGAGACTCTGGTTTGGAGGTGCGAGCATCTGTTGGCTCATAACGGAAAACAGTCCTCTCAATTCGATGGGGCGGGGTTCCATTGCCTTCAGATCCTTTCGCAACATTCCTCTGAGCAGCGCATTAAAAGGTGTGGATGTAATTTGATCCACTGTAACCGTTGAAGACTGAAAAGCTTCTTCAGACAAACCGTTTCCAAGATCGATGATGTAGAGATCCAAAGGAATGTGGGCTTTCAGACGTAACGACATACTGCCGCGATCCGACGCCATATCACTGATTTGAAATACTTCACCATAAGATTTTTCGTGGATATACCGCATGATATCGTGAATGGTTTTACATCGTTCCGGCATGAACTCGGGAGATTTCGGATCGATCAGATTGAGCGGGATAATCAGATCCGCGCGTTTTCTCAGCAGATTGTACACCGGCGTATCCTTCATAAACCATTTTTTTTCAATTCTCATATCGAGAAGTTCATCCACTTTACCTTCATAAACCCTTCCTGAATAAGCATCTACCGTAATTATACCGCCATGCTCGATAGCTGAAGTGGCGGTTTGGGCATTCAAAAGAGCGGGTACTTTAAATTCTCTGGCAAGAGATGCCATATGTCCTGTTATACTTCCAAAATCGGTCACGATTGCTTGCGCCTTTTGCATCACCAGAACATATTGAGGATAAGAGTAAGCAGCAATTAATATGGCACCTTCCGGAAATGCAATCAAATCGGATTCTGATCGAACATGGTAAGCAGGACCGCAGCCTACTCCCGGGCAGGCAATGCTTCCACCTTCCAGGATGAGAGAATGGCCGGGTATTGGTTGCGAAGATACAGAGCCGGCATTTGCATTGTCCGAGATTCTTCTCAGCGGGCGGGTTTGGAGAATCAGAACCTTCCCAGAAGGATCTATTGCCCATTCGATATCCTGAGGACACTGGTAGTGGGTTTCAATCTGAACAGCATAAGAAGCCAGTTGGATAGCCTTTTCCGGGCTCAAACAGGGTTGATTTTGGTTGGTTAATTCGACAGCTTCCTCTGCAAGATATCCATCCTTTCCACAGACCAATTGAACAGATTTGCTGGATATCTTCATGTCTATAATCTGAGGAGAATCACATTTTGAAAGAATATAGGAATCGGGTGTGATGATGCCATCCGCAACATATGGGCCCAATCCCCAGACAGCCTGGATGATGATATTGTTTTCATTCATGTTGAAGGGGTGGCTGCTGTACATGACGCCGCTGGCGCGGGCAGGGATCATTTCCAGGCAGGCTACACTCATAGCGGCATCTTCAAACGGGATGCCCATATGCTGGCGATATGAAATGGCTCTATCGGTAAACAGGCTTGCGACAATGCGTTTGTACTCTTGAATGATGTTCTGTTTCGGGACATTCAGCACAGAAAGATATTGCCCGGCAAAAGACATTTCGCTGTCTTCACCGATGGCACTGCTTCGCAATGCTATAAGAACAGTTTCCGGATTATCTCCATTGGATTCAAATATCTGATGATAGGCATTCAGAATCGCTGCTTCGATATTTTCCGGCAGTTCTGTTTGAATCAGTAATCGCTGGATATTTTCGCTGACACTGACAATGGTCTCCGGAACAATGATATCTAGTTCCATTTTTCGTTTTCGAATTTCATCAACCAATCCCTTCGATTGAAGAAACCCTTCAAAAGCCGTTGTTGTTATGGCAAATCCTTTAGGAATAGGCAGATGAACACAGTTCAGGATCTCTCCCAAATTGGCGTTTTTACCTCCGACATATTCAGTCTTTTCCTTTGTAATCTGTGTGTATGGTAAAATATATTCCGGAATTTTCGGATTAGGTTGAATCTCCTGTTCCTCTTGGATAGTTTGATGAATCTGATCCAGAACAGCCGACAATGTCTGCGTCGAACGTCCGGAAAGACTCTCAAAACTGCGAATCATCCTTCCTGCATGAAAAAGTGCTCGCAGTGTTTGTGAGCGAATAAAAGTCATACCAAATACCGTTTCACCGCGTAATTTATCTTCCACTTCAGAAATAATTTTTAACAGCTCTGAATTCGAATCAAGCAGTATCTTAAAATTAACATACTTGGATCGAAAAATGGCCTGAATATCATCACGTGAAAGTTTTGATTTTTTCCTGTGTTGAAATAGCGATTTGATTTTTCCAAGGAGCATAGACCCTCTTTGTTAGCTATGGATTAAAGATGATTGCAATAAGCAGACAAACCGCTGAACAAGATAAAAGAATGTCTGTGATAAGGTATTGGGGGTAAGCAAAAACATATCCAAAGTTAAAGAAAATTATTCCGATATGTATTCCTTTCGAGTTGGAGGAATATCAACAAAAGAAATATCAGGAGCATAATCAGAATGTCAACAAGTGTTTGTCTTGATGCTTGAAATGACCATTTAATCGCTTGCTGAAATATTATTGCGCATTAATCAGATAATGTTTGCGGGATAATAGCGTGTTGCAGGACCATTTCCTGATTTTAACAAAAACCCTTTTTTGACCAAATCCTGCAAATCATATTGGGCTGTACGGGTTGGCAGCTCTTCTCCGATCAGGACCTGGTATTCCTGTCGGGTAATACTCCCTTTTTGAAGAATTGAGGGAATAGCTTTTTGCTGTCGCTTGCTCAGTTTCACTGAATCAGTTTGGAAAGGT
>CAYQKZ010000064.1:0-12773 GCA_964418135.1 uncultured Desulfobacterales bacterium | reverse complement strand
CAACGGCCCCACCTGCGGAAAAATTACCCGCCCCTCAGACCAGAAGGCACCAGAAAGTATCGCTTTTGTTCAGTGCGCCGGATCCCGCGATGAAAATCATCTGCCGTATTGTTCCTATATCTGCTGCATGGCTTCTCTCAAGCATGTCACCTATGTTCGCGAGCAGTATCCGGATGCTAAAATCTTCATATTCTATATCGACCTCCGGACCCCGGGATATCGCTACGAAAAATTCTACGAAAATATCAAGGCGGATAAAAATGTCTTTTTCATCAAGGGCAAAGTCGCCGAAGTCAGTGAAGACCCAAGCACACGAAATGTTACGGTTGTTGCTGAAAACGCCGTAACCGGCGAGAAAATTCGCCAGACCGTGGACATGGCCGTCCTGGCAACCGGGATGCAGCCCTCAACGGCCCTTGCCAAACTTCCGGCCGATCTGACCTATACGGAAGACGGCTTTATCGTGAATGATTTTGTCAAAGGCGGAATGTTTGCTGCCGGATGCGCCAACAAGCCTGCGGATGTGGTGTCGTCCAATCAGAATGCAACAGGCATGGCCCTGAAAGCCATTCAAACACTGGTAAGGAGGTAGGAGGTCAACCATGGAAAAAAAATATGGCGTTTATATCTGCACGGGTTGCGGAATCGGAGATTCCTTAGACATTGACGGCCTGTGTGCTACGGTCAAGAAAGCGCGCAAAACAGCCAAAACGCATCCGTTTCTGTGTGGTCCAGACGGTGTTGCATTGCTGAAAAAAGACATCAGCGATGAAGGCATCAATACCTTGGTCATTGCTGCCTGCTCCCGCCGGGTCAATTTCGATGTTTTCCGTTTCGACGGTTGTATCGTGGATCGGGTCAACCTGAGAGAACAGGTGGTCTGGTCTCATCCCAAGGGCGACAAATCCCTTGAAATCAATCATACGCAGATGCTGGCCAACGACTATCTCAAAATGGGAATGGTCCGGGTCGATAAAATCCAGTTACCGGAACCGTACAAGCTGGAAAATTTTACACGGAAAATTCTGGTCATCGGTGGCGGAATCACCGGTATGTCCGCAGCACTGGACGCGGCCAAAGTGGGCTATGATGTCACGATCGTCGAAAAAGAGGCCCAATTGGGCGGCTATGCAGCCAAAATTCGCAAGCAATTGCCAGGCACCGCACCTTATGCCGAACTGATCTCTCCGGTAGTCGCGGATAAAATTCGCGAAGTCCAGTCATTCTCCAATATCACGGTCAAAACCAACACCACGGTAGCCCGTATTGCCGGACAACCCGGAGATTTTACCGTCACTCTCAAAAAACCCGGTGAGGCGCTGGAATTCGATGTTCCTTTTCCGCTGCCACCGGAGATGAAAGTCGATGAAAACGGTAAGGACTTCGACAAAGACAAGCTGAACGAACTGTACAAAGAGTTCAACAAGGGTAAAAACGACATTCTGTCATTCGATCCCAACGGCGAAAAATTTGGTGCCGTGGTGCTGGCTGCCGGTTGGCGTCCCTATACACCGGCTGAAGGTGAATTTGCCAATCTTGGCTATGGCGCCATCGCGGACGTGGTTACCAATCATCAGTTCGAACAAATTGCAGCCAAGGGCAAAATTCTGCGCCCCTCCGACGGCAAAGAAGCCCAGTCCGTCGTTTTTATTCAAAGCCCCGGACAAGGAGACGACAAAGACTTCGCCTATTCAGGGTCGGTCACGAGTCTGGTTGCCCTGAAACAAGCCAAATATGTTCGTGAAGACTATGCGGACGGCAAAGCCTACATTTTTTACCAGCATATGAAAACGCCGGGTCTTCAGGAACTTTTTTATAAGAGCCTTCAGCAGGATCCCGGCATTTTCCTCACCAAAGGGGAAGTCGTCCGTGTCTCTCAAAGCGGGTCCGGCCTTGTGATCGAAGCCGACAATACCCTTCTCGGAGAGAAAATTCAGGTCAAGGCCGACATGGTGGTTCTGGGTACCGGTATGGTGCCTGCGACCGTGGATGATCCAGTGGTGAATCTGGCATACCGGCAAGGTCCGGGATTTCGGGACAATGCCATTTATAACGGTTATGCCGATTCCAATTTTATCTGCTTTCCCTATGAAACGCAGCGAACCGGTGTGTATGCCGCCGGATGTATCCGCCGCAGCCTGACCATCGAAGAGTCCATGGAAGATGCCGCGGGCGCCGCCCTGAAAGCCATACAGTGTGTTGAATCGACCAATCGTGGTGTTGCGGTTCATCCCCGGTCCGGAGATATAACATTTCCGGATTTCTTCTTCCAGAGATGTACCCAATGCAAGCGGTGTACCGAAGAGTGCCCGTTCGGAGCGCTTGACGACGATGAAAAAGGCACACCGAAACCTAATCCCACACGATGCCGGCGTTGCGGTACCTGTATGGGTGCCTGTCCCGAACGGATCATCGGATTTGCCGATTACAACATCGACAGTATCGGATCCATGGTCAAGGCGATCGAAGTGCCTTCGACAGACGATTTCGATGAACCACCGATGCGGATTCTCGGCCTGGTATGCGAAAACGATGCTTATCCGGCGATCGACATCGCCGGCCTGAACCGACTGCAGTTCTCCGCAGATGTTCGCTTGATTCCAATCCGCTGTCTCGGGTCCGTCAATGTCATCTGGATCAAGGAAGCCCTTTCGAAAGGGATGGATGGCGTTTTTGTTCTGGGTTGCAAGCATGGCGACGATTACCAATGCCATTTTGTCAAGGGCAGTGAACTGGCCAGCATCCGTATGAAGAAAATCGGTGAAGCACTGGCCAGCCTGGCATTGGAAGTCGAGCGGGTGGCGCAGTTTGAAATCGCCATCGATGAATTCGACAAAGTACCCACGATCATCAATAATTTTGTCAAACTTGTTGAAGATATGGGACCGAACCCCTTGAAGGGATTCTAAATTAACTGTTCTGAACGGCTGACGCCAACAAGGCTGAAGCGTGAAAACGCGTCGGCCTTCACGCTTCAGCCTTCAGCTTTTTATAAGGAGGATTAAAATCATGTCTGATGCTTATTTAATTCAGCCGGATATGGGGTTTATCAAGGAAGTGGTCGCGCTTGGCGGCGGTGATCTGAAAAAATGCTATCAGTGCGCCACCTGTTCTGTCGTCTGTCCCATTTCTCCCGACACCAGGCCATTCCCCCGAAAAGAGATGATTGCGGCATCCTGGGGCTTGAAAGACAAGCTGGTCGGCAATGCCGATATCTGGCTGTGTCACAATTGCGGGGATTGCTCCACCCGATGCCCCCGAGGAGCCAAACCCGCGGATGTGCTGTCGGCCGTTCGAGCCTATGCCGTTTCCGAATACGCGGTTCCCAAGGCATTGGGAAAAGCGGTGAATGACCCGAAAAAACTTCCCGTACTCATGGGAATCCCCGTTGTGATATTCCTCGTTTTAGGACTCATTACCGGTCTGCTCGATTTTACACCGGATGGGGATCAAATCGTCCATTCGCATTTTTTCTCCACCTGGCTGGTCGATATGATCATGATTCCCACGTTTTTGTGGGCGGTCACCATTTTTGCCCTCGGTCTCAAACGTTTTCTGGTGGATATTCATGCCAATGCTCTTTTGGAAGGTAAGACCGACAAGAAAACGATCGATCCTCTGGAGTTTGGAAAGGCTTTTCTACGAACCATCCCCACGATTCTGAAGCATGACAAGTTCAATGAATGTACCGAAAACCGAGAGCGATCCACCTCGCACATGATGGTGCTTTTTGGTTTTATCGGTTTGTTCATCGTTACGAATATCTTTTTTGTCGTCATGTATGTTTTTCAGATTCACGGGCCGTATTCGCAGCTCAACCCCGTTAAATGGTTGGCCAATATCAGTGGTATTGCGCTGATCATCGGCAGTGCCTTATTGATCAAAAACCGGCTCACCGATAAAAATACGGTTTCTGCCTTTAAAGATTGGTCGCTTCTCGGACTGGCGCTGGGGCTGGGGCTTACCGGCATGCTGACGGAAATGACCCGGCTGGGCGGATTGGCGTGGGTTTCTTACGGGATATATTTCATTCATCTCATTTTCATTTTCTGTTTGTTCGCCTACCTGCCTTTCTCCAAACTGGCGCATCTCGTCTATCGGACGGTTGCCATGACTTATGCCGAATATGCCAACCGGAAATAAAGGTTAAGCATTCCCTTACCAATAGGGGAAAACTCAAACGATTGATCCGAACAAAAAAGCCTGTTTCCTTCATGAAGGAAACAGGCTTTTTTTATTGTTTAAGATGAAAATACAAATAATATCCTCTATCCATTGAGAATGGCTTCGGCCTCTTCTCGGTAAGCGTCCATGACATAGGGGATACCGGTTACCTTGGTACATTCTTCAGTCAGAGACATCAGGTCTCTACGGGTGATGGTACTGATGTTGAAGCTGCGGGCGCCAGCCATCAACTGCTGTAATCCGACCTTGATTTTATCGGAATAGCTGTAAATACCGATCGCACCCAATGGAACTTCGTCTATGTTTTTGGTGCCGACCATATCTTTGATGGCTTCGTAATTGACGAAGATTTCTTCGATGGTCGATCCATGCTGGCTGACGGTTTTGGGCAGATCATTTTTGTCGATCCATTCGGCGATATTCTTTCCAACCATGCCTGGAATCATCAGCGCGCGACCCATACATACCGCTTTAACAAAGGGAGCACCCATTGCCAAAGCCTTGAACACGCCGTCTTCACTCGAAAATCCGCCGGCAAATGCAATGTCGGGAACTCTTTCACCCCGATCGGTCAATTTTTTGCAGAATTCATACGCTGCTGAATGCAGATAGATACTCGGAACCCCCCACTCCTCCATCATGCGCCATGGGCTCATGCCGGTACCGCCGGGTGCGCCGTCGATGGTCAACAGATCGATCTTGGCTTTGGAACCCCATTTGATGGCCATGGCCAATTCGCGAAGCCCGTATGCGCCGGTCTTGAGGGTGATTCTCTTGAAACCGAGCTTGCGGAGGCGTTCGCATTCGGACATGAAACCTTCTTCGCTGACAAATCCCAGACGGCTGTGACGCTCGAATTCACGAATGGCGCCTTCTTTGAAAGCCGCCTGAACGATCGGGCTGGACGGATCAGGCGTGACCAGATATCCTCTTTTTTGAAGTTCCAGCGCCCGCTCGATTCTACGGACCTTGATCTCTCCGCCGATACATTTAGCTCCCTGGCCCCACTTCAATTCGATGGTTTGAAGTCCGTGTTTTTCAACGACATATTCCGCTACTCCCAGCCGGGTGTCCTCAACGTTCATCTGAACCAGAATTTCGCCATACCCCTGATGAAATCGTTTGTAGATTTCGATCCGTCGATCCATATCCGGCGACTTCGAGATTTTTCCCTGTGCATTCAATTCTAGCTGAGGATCGATGCCGCATACGTTTTCGCCGCATACCAGCGTCACGCCACTGATCGCTGCCCCCACTGCAAAATGCTCCCAGTTTTTACGGGCAATTTCCGTTGATCCCAGTGCACCGGTAAAAATCGGAGCCTTCATCTTGACCTTGATATCCCAGCCATATTCCGTTTCGGTATTGACCGATGGAAATATAGCGGTGTCGGGGCTGATTTCAACGCCGGCCGGAAGGCCATTGGCACCCATGGCATAGCCCTGAATGTTCAGATGGGAATAATCGACAGGATAATTCTTGTCGGCACCGGCCGTAATTGAACCGAACGGTGCGGGATAGATGACTTCACGGCCCCGGAAAGTCGATCGGAAGACTTCACAGTTGCCCCGGCATCCATCGATACAGCGCGAACACAGGCCGCTCATGGGAACGACACTCTTGGAACGGTTGAACGTTAACGTGGCATCATTGGCGTTAGGCGTGGACAGGTTCATGATTTTTTTCCTTTTTATGTTGAAAGTTGGTGTAGAGATTGAATCGAATCGGCCATGAATAAAAAGTGGACGACACTGTCCACAGCCAAAGATACGCCGTTGTATCCCGATCACGTTGAAATCGGATCGTTGTTAGTTTTACTGATACTTCATGCCAGGCCATCCGTTCAATCGTTACTGCATTCGACCGAACGATTCCAAATGAGTTACGATATCGATATCGTTTTCAATTGAAAGAATTCTGCATAACATACTGTTTAAACGAATAGTTATATTATAGTTCTTAAATAAAAAAAGGCATCCACCCCTCAATGAGGGCTGGACGCCTTTGTCCATTCATGCTGACAGAATTCACGCCATTGTGAATATTTTCAGCTTCTACAAGCCTTAATTCTCAATTTTTTAGCTTGACTTAATCATAATGTCAATAGTTAATTTTTACTTAAATATATCTTCAATGATATATATGGCAGAAAATGTTTTTGCAAAGAAATGAACAACGAATTAGAATACTCAATAAAATATTTTTCCCTAACTATAGACTTTAGAAAATTCATTTTGCAAAGCAGCAGGTCGGGAATTGGCCTTTTTCGGCCATTCCCGACCGATAACGCATCGAAATTATTTTTCTGAATGTCAATACAATATTCAATTGAATTTATGAACCCGACAACCAGCGAACTGCCCAATGAATTTTATTCCCAGTTCAAAATGTTTCACGAACTCATGGCCATCAAGGTTCGTGAAATTCTTTTGATATCAAGCCCCTATGATGCCTATATCATGGAAGAGGATCGCAGCCTGGCGTCCCGTATCGTCAATGAATATATGGGTCTCAATTTAAGTTTGCCGCCACGGGTCTCCCGCACTTCATCCGGACACAGTGCATTGCAGCTTCTGGAGAAAAAATCATTCGAAATGGTGATCACCATGCCGAATCTTGACGACATGGACGCTCAGACACTGGGTGTAAAAATCAAGACTCGATATCCCTATCTGCCGGTCATTCTTCTCTGCCACAGTCTCCGATCCATTTTTCCTCAGGGTGAATATCGAAACTTATCGGGCATCGACAAGGTGTTTATCTGGTCGGGAAACTCCGATCTGCTGCTTGCGCTGGTCAAAAACGCCGAAGACCGGCTGAACATCGATCGGGATACCCAACGGGCGATGGTTCGCGTACTGCTTCTGGTAGAAGACTCCCCGCAGTATTATTCGTATTTTCTTCCATTGATTTACAAAGAAATCGTCCAACAAACGCAGTCAGTACTCGGTGTCGGACTGAACGAAGAACACAGGCTGCTGCGCATGCGGTCGAGGCCTAAAATTTTGCTGGCAGAAACATATGAAGAGGCCATGACTCACTGCCGAAAATATCGGACCTTTTTGATGGGAATTATTTCCGATACCCGGTTTCCTCGAGACGGCAAACTCGATGATCAAGCCGGCGTGGACTTTCTGACGATGATGAAGCAGGAAATTCCGGATCTGCCGATTTTGATGCTCAGTTCCGACTCCCGGAACCGGATAAAAGCGGAAGATATCCCTGCCGTCTTTCTGGATAAAAATTCTCCCAATCTTCTGGTGGAGCTTCAGGATTTTTTTTTGAATCACCTGGGCTTCGGCGATTTTGTCTTTAGACTTCAGGACAGAACGGAAATTGCCAGAGCATCGAGCCTGAGAACCCTGGAACTTAAATTATCCCTGATTCCGGATGAATCCTTGCTATACCATGCCACCCGCAATCATTTTTCCAACTGGCTGATGGCCCGGTCGGAATTTGCTTTGGCTTCCACGTTCCGGGAAGTTCAGGCCAGTGACTTTCAGAATACGGCAGAAATCAGACAGTATATTCGCTCCGGCATTCATACGGTTCGAAAACTTCAGCAAAAAGGGGTCGTAGCACAATTCAAAGCGCAGAACTTCGATGCCGACATCATGGATTTCGTTAAAATCGGAGATGGATCTCTTGGCGGAAAGGCCAGAGGTCTGGCATTCATGTCCGCATTGTTGTTTCAGAACCCCGACCCGCTGATTGCCTATCCCCAGGTTTCCATACAGATCCCCAAGACGCTGGTTATAACAACACAGGGATTTGAAGCATTCATGACGCTCAACCAATTATGGGAACATGCCAAAAATAATTTAGCGGATCAGGAAATTACGGATATTTTTTTAAGCGCCGAGATGCCGAGCTGGCTGGTATCCGACCTGGAAGTTTTTCTGACTCAGGTTCAATATCCTCTATCCGTTCGATCCTCGAGCCTGCTGGAGGATGCGCAATTTCAACCATATTCCGGACTTTACCGAACATATATGATCCCCAACAACCACCCGGATCCGTCTGTCCGGCTCAGGCAGTTGCTTTTTGCCATCAAGCGGGTATATGCCTCGACATATTACGAAGATCCCATCTCCTTCACCCGGCATTCGGTCAGCCAACCGCAGGAAGAATCCATGGCAGTGATCATTCAACAGATTGCCGGCGATTTTTTCGGCGATTTTTATTATCCGGCGTTGTCCGGCGTTGTCCAGTCCCATAATTTTTACCCGGTTTCGGATATGAGAGCCGAAGATGGGATTGCCCATATCGCGATGGGTATGGGAAAAACCGTGGTGGAAGGAGAGAAATCCGTACGATTTTCCCCAAAATTTCCCCAAATGCTGCCACAATTTACAACGGTAGAAGACATTCTGAGCAATTGTCAGCGGTATTTTTATGCGTTGAAAGTCCGAGGGTGTTCGGACGAACTGTGTTTCGAACAGCATTCCAATCTTGAAAAAAGAGAAATCGACGCAGCGGAAACCGAATATCCTGTTCGTATCCTGTCCAGTGTATATATTCCGGACGAGAATCGGATTCGGGACAGCGGTCATTTGCCGGGTCCGAAAATTCCGACATTCGCCGCTATACTCAAGCACAATATCTTTCCGCTGCCGCAATTGCTTTCCGATCTGCTGGATATCGGCAGGAAAGGCATGGGATGCCCGGTGGAAATTGAATTTGCCGTTAATCTGGGAACTGAAACGCATCGGAAAAATGAATTCTATTTTCTTCAGATGCGGCCGATGGCCACGGAAATCGATTATCAGAAAGTAACCATCACAGAAGATGATCTGAAGCAGCCACTATGTTTTTCCAGACATGCACTCGGAAACGGAAGGAACGATCGCATTTCAGATATTGTTTATGTCAACCCCTTATCGTTTCAAAGCAATGCCACCCAGATAATGGCGGAAGAAATCGGAAAAATCAATGCCGTGCTGAACCGGGAAAAACGCTCTTATCTTCTGATCGGCCCGGGCAGATGGGGATCTGCGGACAGATGGCTGGGTATTCCGGTTTTATGGCGCCAAATATCGGGTGTAGGCGCCATCATCGAGCTGAAAAATTTCCAGATTCATGCGGATACTTCCCAGGGTTCTCATTTTTTTCAGAACATCACATCGATTGGCATTCCCTATATCACTGTGGTTGAGGGTTCTGACGATGTGTTGAACTGGAAACAGATCGAGGCATATCCCGCGGCTCAGGAAACCCGGTATGTCCGCCATATACGGTTGGACAGTCCGTTAATCATCAAGATTCAGGGAAGCAAATCCCGATGTGTCATTTTGCAAATCAACCCTTAACGAGCAGAGGAGAGTATATATGAGCGATATCATCGCAACCATGAAAAACAGAGATCCATACGAAAAAGAATTTCACCAGGCCGTCGAAGAAGTATTTGAAACCGTGAAACCGGTTCTGGAAAGATATCCGGATTATCGACAGTCTGCCATTCTGGAAAGAGTGATCGAGCCGGAACGGGTGATTCAATTCCGTGTACCGTGGATGGATGACAAAGGTCAGGTGCATGTCAACCGCGGATATCGGATACAGATGTCGAGTGGAATCGGCCCCTATAAGGGAGGTCTGAGATTTCATCCGTCCGTGAACCTCAGTATCTTGAAATTCCTGGCATTTGAGCAGGTGTTTAAAAACGCCTTGACGACCCTTCCCATGGGCGGAGCCAAAGGCGGATCGGATTTTGACCCCAAAGGTCGATCCGATCAGGAAATCATGCGATTCTGTCAGTGCTTCATGATGGAGCTGTTCCGTTTTATCGGACCCCATACCGATGTGCCGGCCGGCGATATCGGTGTCGGTGCCAGGGAAATCGGTTTCCTTTTTGGAATGTACAAGAAACTGAACAATGAATTTACCGGTGTTCTGACAGGAAAGAGCCTGGGCTGGGGCGGCAGTTTGATCCGGCCCGAAGCCACGGGTTTCGGAAATGTCTATTTTGCGGCAGAAATGCTTGCAACACGGGGAGAAACGTTCAAAGACAAGATATGTTTGGTCTCTGGATCGGGAAATGTGGCCCAGTATACCGTCGAAAAACTGATCGAACTCGGCGCGAAAGTCGTAACACTTTCTGATTCATCCGGATATATCTATGATGAAAAAGGCATCGATTCCGAAAAACTGGATGTTGTCAAACGACTGAAAAATATACGGAGAGGACGCATCCGGGAATATGTGGAAAAATATCCCAAAGCCGTTTATGTCGAAGCGGATCCCACACGGGATCACAATCCGATGTGGAATTATCCGGCAAATTGTGCCTTCCCCAGCGCTACCCAGAATGAAATCAATGATAAAGATGCTGCCAACTTGATCAACCAGGGGGTTTCACTTGTCAGCGAAGGCGCCAATATGCCCAGCACGCCGGAAGCGATCAAAATTTTCATTGACCGAAAAGTTCTCTATGCACCGGGTAAGGCATCCAATGCCGGCGGCGTGGCTGTTTCGGGCCTGGAAATGTCTCAGAACAGCATGCGAATCAGTTGGCCCAGGGAAGAGGTGGACAACCGATTGAAAGGAATCATGAAGAGCATCCATAAAACCTGCATCGAAGCCGCTGCCGAATACGGTGAACCGGGCAATTATCTGGTGGGTGCCAATATCGCTGGATTTGTCAAGGTTGTCAACGCCATGATCGATCAGGGGTTGGTATAAATAAGGGGGAGGCCGGGTGGTGGGAAATATCGCGTTTACGAATAGTTACTCTATTTATCCCTCAACCCTGATCCCATATTTTTTGATTTTCTGATTCAGGCCGCTTTTTCCGATTCCCAGCAATTCCGCTGCATGAGACTGCACATTATGGGAAATGGTAAGCGCTCTTTCGATCATGGCTTTTTCCACCATATCGAGGGTGTCATATAATTTGGCATTGTCGGAAATACCCTCGAGTTGAAGGGAATGGCTGATGTTTTTTTTGAATTCTTTCGGAAGATCGGTAACCCGGATAATGTTCCCGGAACAGAGAACCATGGCTCTTTCAATGGCGTTTTCCAGTTCCCGGACATTTCCCGGCCAACTGTAATTGTACAGCAGTCGATCCACTTCATGGTCTACACCGGTTACCTGCTGTCCTGGTCGGCGCTCAGATTCATATTTTTCAATCATATGATCGACCAGCAGGCGAATGTCCTCGACACGATCTCTGAGCGGTGGCAGTGCGATGTAGAGGACATTCAACCGATAATAGAGATCTTCCCGAAAACGTCCCTGTACGGTTTCGTGTTTCAGATTTTTATTGGTGGCTGCAATGATCCGGATATTGACAGGTACCGGCTTGATTCCGCCGACTCGTTCAAATGCTCGTTCCTGCAGGACGCGCAGGAGCTTTACCTGAAGATTCTGAGACAACTCTCCGATTTCATCCAGAAAAAGGGTGCCCCCATCGGCCAGTTCGAAACGGCCTTTTTTCATGGCGATGGCACCGGTAAAGGAGCCTTTTTCATGCCCGAAGAGTTCACTTTCAAGAAGATTTTCAGACAGCGCCGAGCAGTTGACGGCAATAAACGGCTTGTCTTTACGGGGGCTGTTAAAATGAATGGATTTGGCCACCAGTTCCTTTCCCGTACCGCTTTCACCTTCTATCAAGACCGTTGCGGAAGATGGCGCCATTTTTTTGATCAACTCGAACACTTCCTGCATGCGTTTGCTCTTACCAACGATGTTGCCGAAATTATACCGATTTTCCACGACATCCCGAAGCATCAGGTTTTCTTTGACAACCTGATACATATCGATGGCTTTTTTGACAAAAATGATCAGACCTTCATTGTCGAAAGGCTTCAAAATATAATTGTAAGCACCTTTTTGCATGGCTTCCACGGCCTTTTCGACCGTGCCGTACGCGGTCATCATAATGACCGGCAAATGCGGATTGATGGCCTTTATTTTTTCCAGGAGTTCGATACCGTCCATCACGGGCATTTTCATGTCGGTCAGCACCAGATCCACATCCGCATTTGCATGATTTAGAATTTCCAGTGCTTCCATACCGCTGTTGGCGGTCAAGGTATCATAACCGACGTCCTGAAGAACGGCGCTTAAAATGAGCGGATAATTTTTTTCGTCGTCAACGATGAGAATCGTTTCCATAACAACCCCTGATTTGCCTGATTATTCCGATAGTCCGCATCGGATTACCGAGTGAGGCAACTCGAAATATATAATTTACCATGTAAGTTACCGAATGAACAACACTGAAAAGACTAACATTTCCGATGAATATTCACAATGGATTCTCTGAACGGAAAATAAAAGGAAAAGGGCAGCCATCTGGCTGCCCTTCGATTGGTGCAGAATAATCGTTTGAAAAAAGTGGGAATGGAAAGGTTACGCGATTTTCAACAAACAATAGCATGAAAAACATTGTTGACCGTCACTGGTGAACGTTTGATCGCATGATGGTATACTCATTGATGAAAATCACCTTACATGGCCTGACCGATCTTTTTGCCCAGTTCGAAACAGGCTGCCAACGCTTTTTCATCCGGAACATACTGTATCCTCACACCCGGATCGATGACATCGAACTTCATGGCCTCAAGCTCCTGATTGATCAGTTTGAC
>CAYQKZ010000063.1:0-12832 GCA_964418135.1 uncultured Desulfobacterales bacterium | reverse complement strand
TGATCATTGCGACCTGTATCGACATCACGGAAAGAAAGCAGGCGGAGGAAGCGTTCCAACACGCACGCAATTACAACCGCAGCCTGATCGAGGCCAGTCTCGATCCGCTGGTTACCATCGGCTCCGACGGTAAAATTACAGATGTGAACAAGGCCACCGAAATTGCGACAGACTATCGTCGTGAAGAGCTGATCGGAACGGATTTCTCGGACTATTTCACCGAACCGGAGCTGGCCAGATCCGGATATCGACGGGTGTTCCAGGAAGGTCATGTAAGCGATTACGCATTGAATATGAAACGTCGCGACGGTACGGAAATACCCGTTCTTTATAATTCCTCGGTATATCGAGACATGAATGGTGTAGTGATCGGTGTGTTTGCCGCTGCACGGGATATTACCAAGCGCAATCAGGCGGAAAAAGCCCGGCTGTATCTCGAGATGAAACTCCAGCAGTTGAGAAAAGCGGAAAGCCTGGGACGTATGGCCGGTGCCATTGCACACCATTTCAACAATCAGCTCTATGTGGTGATGGGAAATATCGAGATGGCGATCGATGGATTGCCTTCGAATTCGGACACGTTCAGGTTTCTGACCGAGGCAATGAAAGCATCCGGTAAGGCGGCGCAGATCAGCAGCCTGATGTTGACTTATCTGGGGCAAACATCGGGCAAGATGGAAACGCTGGATTTGTCGGAATCATGCCGTCAGAGCCTGTCCCTGCTTCAGGCTACCTTGCCGCAAGGCATCACCTTTCATGCCGAACTGCCTGCCGTCGGCCCATTTATCCGATCCAATGCCGGTCAGATTCAGAAAATTCTGACCAATCTGATGACCAATGCCTCGGAAGCCGTCGGTGAAAATGCCGGAACCATCGATCTGACGGTCAGGTCAATCGCCCTGGAGAATATTCCCGTGGCAACGCGTTTCCCGGTTGACTGGCATCCGAAAGAAAGCATCTATGCTTGTCTGGAAGTGGCGGATACGGGATGCGGGATAGCCGATGCGGATATCGAGAAGATATTCGATCCATTTTACACGACGAAGTTCACGGGTCGGGGTCTGGGACTGCCTACGGTACTGGGGATGGTCAGTGCTCACAGCGGGGGGCTCACTGTTGAAAGCAGAGCAGGCTGCGGAAGTGTTTTTCGGATTTTTCTGCCGGTATCCGCCGAAGCGATTCCCGTATCTCCGGAAAAATCCGGTGAATTGTCGGAAATCAAAGGAACCGGCACCATACTGGTGGTGGATGATGATCCATTGGTGCGAAACATGGCCAAGTCGATGCTCATCCGGCTGGGTTATTCAGTACTGGAAGCAAAAGACGGTGTCGAAGCCGTGGAAGTGTTTCAGCAGCATCACCCCGCAATCCGCTGTGTCCTTTCCGATCTGTCGATGCCGCGGATGAATGGTTGGGATACCCTGGCTGCACTCCGGAATCTGTCACCGAACATTCCGGTCATCTTGTCGAGCGGCTACGACGAGGCGCAGGTCATGGCCGAGGAGCATCCCGAACGCCCGAATGCATTCCTGGGTAAACCTTATCAGATCAAGGGGCTTGGCGAAATCGTCAACCGGGTTCTTGCATCTGTCGATCACTGATTCAAAAGCAGGTACTTATGAAAGAACAATCCATCAACACCGATAAACAGAGCCTCAGTCATTATGTCGGCATTGGCGCATCCGCCGGAGGGCTCGAAGCCATCGAATCGTTTTTTACACGGATGCCGCCTGTCAGCGGGTTGGCATTTATCGTGGTTCAGCATCTGGCGCCGGACTATAAAAGTCTGATGGTGGAGCTGCTGTCCAAAAAAACCGAGATGAAAGTCCACCGTGCCGAAGACGGCATGGTCGTCGATGCCAACCATATTTATCTGATCCCGCCCAAAAAAAATCTGACCATCTTTCATGGGAAACTGCTGTTGAAGGATCAGGAGCCCAACCGTGGCATCAACCTCCCCATCGACATATTTCTGAGGTCTCTGGCGGAAGATCAATCCGAGCGGGCGGTTGCCGTGATTTTGTCCGGGACCGGCAGTGATGGGACACGAGGGGTTCGGGCCGTCAAGGAATTCGGTGGCATGGTGATGGTGCAGACACCGGAAAGCGCCCGATTCGACGGCATGCCCCGAGCCGCCATTTCTACAGGGGTTGCCGACTTTATCCTGCCCTCGGAAGATATGCCCGACCAGTTGATGGCTTTTGTGGATCATCCCTATGCAGCCCGCGAAAAACGATCCGAGACGCTTCTAAGCGATGAAGACAGCATGACGCGCATTTTTTCGGAATTGCGGGAAAAGACCAAGGTCGATTTCACCTACTACAAGCCCAGCACCATCACCCGTCGGATCGAACGGCGCATGACCGTCAACCGGATTGACGATCTCCGGGATTATGTGCGATATATTCAGACTTATCCGGGCGAGTTGATGACCCTTTACCGGGAGCTTCTGATCGGCGTCACCAGTTTTTTTCGAGATCCCGAGGCCATGAACGAGCTGGCTACGGCGTGTCTTCCAGATATTCTCCATCGTGAACTAAACCGTGAAATTCGGTTCTGGGTTTCCGGATGTTCGACGGGTGAAGAGGCCTATACCATTGCCATCCTGGCGAAAGAAGCGATGGAAAAGGAAAAAATCAGTCGTGATATCAAAATATTTGCCACGGATATCGATCGCGATGCCATTGTGGCGGCAGGCAACGGGGTTTATCCGGAAAGCATTGCAGCGGATTTGAGTCCGCAGTTATTGGGAAAATATTTTTACAAGAAAGATGACAATTACCAGATCGCCCGCCACATTCGGGAAATGGTGGTATTCGCTCAGCACAATCTGGTCAAAGATCCGCCTTTTACCAATACCGATCTGGTCAGTTGCCGAAATCTGCTGATTTATCTCCAACCGATTCTCCAGCAGAAAGCATTGGAAATGTTCAATTTTTCACTGAACACTCAGGGCCTGCTGTTTCTGGGGAGCAGTGAAACCATCGGGGATATGACGGATTGTTTCGATACCGTCCATGCAAGATACCGGATTTATCGATCGAAAGGCAAAACGCTTTCCCTTCAGAAAGATCTGGCTGTTTCTATTAAAGGACAGACTCTCTATCGAAGTCCACCTTTTCCGGTACGACATCGCAGCCCCCGGTATTCCGCTCCGGATGACAATCAAATGATCCGGGGGTTTCTGGATCTGGTGGCGGCTCAGTATTTTCCCCTGTCGGTCATTGTCAACGAACAGATGGAAATCCTTCATGTGATTGGCAACACGGAAGGATATTTTTCGGTTCCTTCCGGCCGGATGCATTACGATATTACGCGAATGGCGGCAAAAGACCTGGCCATTCCGCTGGCGACCGGTATTCAAAAGGTTTTTCGTACACGGGAGGAAATTACATACAACAACATCCGTCTGAGCAAAGTGGATGCGACCCACAATATTCGCATGCGGATCGTGCCGATGCCATGGAAAAAGGGATATGAACAGATGGCGGCGGTCTTCTTTGAAGAAAGCAGACCGGAATCCGGAACGGATTTGAAGCTGGGGGCTTCCTATGATCTGGGAGAGGAAGCAAAACAACGGATGCAGGATCTGGAACAGGAACTGCAGTTTGCGCGGGAAAATCTTCAGGCCACCATCGAAGAACTGGAAACTTCCAACGAAGAACTTCAGGCCACCAACGAAGAGCTGCTGTCCAGTAACGAAGAGCTTCAATCCACCAACGAAGAGCTGCAGTCCACCAACGAAGAGCTGTTTACGGTCAATTCGGAATATCAGAAAAAAATCATCGAGCTGACCGAACTCAACAACGATGTGGACAATCTGCTGACCAGCACGCAGATCGGCACCCTGCTGCTGGATGAAAATCTGGAAATTCGCAGATTCTCCCCTGAAATCAAACGAATTTTTCATATCATGGAAAAGGATGTCGGTCGCCCCATTACGCATTTGTCTCATCGTTTCGTGGACTTTGACCTGGTTGAAACCGTTCGTATCGTTCTTGGAAACAATCAGTTGATCGAAAAGAACGTTCAAGCCGAAGACGGCAGAAACTACTTGACCCGTACCATCCCTTATCAGATTGGAGAAAATCGGTTTTCGGGTGCCATGCTGACTTTTGTGGATATCACGGACCTGAAACGTATTCAGGATCGTGTGGATCAAAGCATTCAAACCTATCATGACATCAGCACGTATATGCCGGCAGGGTTGATTGTCTATTTCCGAAATGCCGAGGGTGATCTGGTTCTGGAAAACACCAACCCGGAAGCGGAACGATTGACCGGAATTCGTTTGGATGCATGGAAGGGACATCGTTTCGATGATATCTGGCCGGGTGCACGAGAAATTGGATTTACAGAGCGATTGAATACCGTAATCGAAACCGGTGAGCCTTATTTTATCGATAATATGAGCTACGGGGACAATCGAATCGAGGGATATTATCGGATACATGCGTTTCGTTTGCCGGAGGAACGTTTGGCCGTGTCTTTCGAGGATGTCACTGAAAATAGGCGCATCGAGAAGGTATGAGTTCATGAATAACCTTTTCAGGAGACATGACAGTTGAGTGCTATGAATACGTTGGATTCTTTGCGGGATAAGGCGGAAGCCCTGACCACGGAAGGCAGTTCTGCACAGGAGGCGCTTTCTCCCGATGAGGCGGCCAGGCTGATTCATGAACTGAAAGTGCATCAAATCGAACTTCAGATTCAAAACGAGGAGCTGCGACGATCTCAGGAAGAATTGATCCATTCCCGAGACCGTTTCGGCATTCTTTTCAATCAGGCCCCGGTCGGCTACCTGGTACTCGACGCAAACGGAACCATCGAGGAAGCCAACGAAACGTTCTGCATCATGCTGGGAATAGACACCCATCAGATCAGAGGCAGAGGATTGAGCGAGTTTCTGATTCCGTCCGACCGTCAAGTGTTTCTATCCCGTTTCCGGTCTGTGTTTAAACATCCGCACGGAAAATCCCTGGAATTCGGGCTTCTCTGCAAGTCCGGAATACCGGTTTTCGTGCATCTATCCGCTGCTGTCCTTACAGTGCCTATATCCGTCAGATCGAAATCCGCCGATCCACACCTTCTGGTAACCATCAGTGATATCACCCAGAGAAAACAGACCGATAATGCTTTACGGGAAAGCGAGGAAAAGTATCGGGTACTTTTCAATAACGAACTGTATGCGATCTGTATATTCGATCTGGAGACATTGCGATTTCTGGATGCCAACGACGCCTATGTAAGGCTGTATGGTTACAGCAAGGATGAACTCCTGGGATCGCTGACCATTCACGACATTACGGTGCAGCATGGGGAATCGGATCATGCCATGCAGCAGGCGGTATCCTCCGGAACCATGTATATTCCGCTGCGATATCACAAGAAACAGGATGGAACCGTATTCCCCGTTGAAATTGTTGGAGGTCCTTATATCTGGAGGGGGAAAAAAGTCATGTTCGCCATAGCGCGCGACATCAGTGAGCGATTGCGGACGGAAACCGCATTGAAGGAGAGTAAACGCGATTATGACGAAATGGTGGCGCAGGTTCCGGTCGGCATATATAAAATCAGAATGAAGTCCACAGGCGGAACGGTTTTCGATTACGTCAGCCCTCGTTTTTGCGAAATGATGAATCTTAACGGTCTTGAAGTGTTGAATAATCCAATAACGGCGTTTGATATTGTCCATCCGGAAGATATCAACGGGTTGTTCGAGTCCAATGAAATTGCCCGGAAAAATTTGAAACCCTTTCAGTGGGAAGGAAGATTCATTATCAATGGGCAGACAAGGTTCATACACATGGAGTCATTGCCGATCAAGCAGGAGAATGGTGACATTGTCTGGACCGGAACGCAACGCGATATCACTCACGAAAAACAGATGGAGGCGGAAAGAAAAGAGTTGGAATATCGACTCCAGCAGGCCAAGAAAGCCGAAAGTCTGGGGCGTATGGCCGGGGCGGTCGCCCACCATTTCAACAATCAGCTCTATGTCGTGCTGGGGAATCTTGAAATGGCGTTGATGGATTCGCCGCGGAATTCGGACGTATCGAAATCCATGATCCATGCACAGAATGCGGCCGAAAAGGCGGCTAAGCTCAGCAGACTGATGTTGACCTACCTTGGGCAGGTGATCGGTAAACGGGAACCTCTGGATGTGTCCGAGACCTGTCGTATCGGTTTGCCGCTGCTTCTGGAATCGATTCCAAAAACCATCACCCTGAAGACCGATCTGCCTTCCTATGGACCGATCATCAAGGCAAACACCCAGCAGATCCAGTTGGTTTTAAGCAATCTGATCACCAATGCCTGGGAAGCGGTCGGTGAAAATCCTGGAAATATCGGCCTGTCCGTCCGGACAGTCACGGTGGAGAATATCCCTGTTACCCATCGTTTTCCCGCGGACTGGCAGCCGAAAGAACGTGTTTATGCATGCCTGGAAGTAACGGATACGGGGTGCGGCATCCGAAATGAAGACATCGAGAAGGTCTTCGATCCGTTTTATACCACAAAATTTACCGGCCGGGGACTGGGGCTGTCGGTCATCATCGGGATTGTCTGCGCGTACGACGGCGGGATTACCGTCGAAAGCCATCCGGGTCGGGGAAGCGCTTTTCGGATTTTTTTGCCGATATCGCCCGATCCTTGAGTATTCACTTTTATTGCTATAGACCTGACTATTCGCTCATTTTCTTCGTCTTATAAATTGACTTCGGCAATGAATTGCCGGGCTATTTTCGGCTGGAGTGGACCACGTTAGAATCAAGCCCGGAAATTGAAGATATTGAACGCTATATTTTGTTTTGATGAATGTTCTAAAGTTTTTAAAAGGCAATGGCGATATCGAAATAAAAATGCTATGTTCCATTCACATAGAGACTTTCAGAAAATTCATTGCGCAAGGCAGCAGGGAGGGAATAGGCCTTTTTCGGCCATTTCCGACCGATAACGCAGCGAAATTATTTTTCTAAAAGTCTATAATAAAGAAAAGGATTGCCATGAAAAAATCGCTGTTATTCATATCGATATGTTTTTGTCTATCTGGATGCGCCGCGCCGCCGGTGTACATAGTCGATAATTTTCACAGTAAAAAAATCGTCAGGTATGATAACGATATGTTCTGTTTTAAAGAAAAATACAGTGTCGCCTGGGATAATACGTGCCAGTCGTATTGTTACAACTATTGTCATGGCTGTAAATCGAAAGGCTATCCCGTTTCATACAGAAGCAAGGAATATGCTTGCGAAAACGATCATATGGACATGCCGTGACACGGGGCTGTAATGTAACCATGCCATAAATCAGAAAAAGGATGTTGCCGGTGAATAAATCGATCGAGATTTCATTGCGTGTACCCACATTGCTGGCAGGGTTTGGCTTGTTTTTGGCGGGCTGTTCCAATGTTGCCTACATCACACCACCCGAAACGTATGCTGTTTCCGAACAATTACGGGTTCCAGAGACGCATTCCAATGTCGGCAGATTCAACGCACAGATTATTTTCATGGCCGATCAGATTGAAAGAAATGTCGATCGTGAAAGCCTTCAAAACACATTCATTGTCACCAGTTTGTCCAATCTCAACAGACTTTCGGAAACGACGCGATTCGGAAGGCTTGTTTCGGAGAATCTCATCCATGAATTGCAGGTGCGCCGATGGAAAATCTTTGAAGTCAGGCTGACCAAAGATATCATCATCAACGAAACCGGCGAATTCTCCCTGAGCCGCGACATCATGAAAATCAAGGATATTTACATGGTGGGGGGGATCATCACCGGAACCTATTCGGTGGCCGATGGTCATATCATTGTCAATACCCGTGTGATCGACATCAATACCGGTCTGGTCGTCTCAACGGCTCAGTCTCATATGCCGGTCACCTGGTTTACCGAATCCCTGCTGTTCAATCCAGACACGTTACAGCCGATGAAAATATCGGGGGATACTGTTTCGAGTATGGATACGGTTAAAAAAGGATCGATCAACTTGAAATCGTTGGAAAGATAACTTAAGTGGACGCAAAGAGCCGGTTGACGATGCGAATTTGTTTGGTCATTATAGTTTGTCATATACTTTCAATATGTTTCACCGGGTGTGCGGCCTCGCAAAAAACGGATGGATTCTGCTACTATGGTATGAAATTGACGCTGCCTGTTCTGCTGGACTCCACAGATCTCAAATCGCTTTTTGAAGATATGGCTGCCGAACTGTGTGTCGATACCTGCTCCGATTGTCTGACGCCTGTATATGATGACACCGGGAAGGTAATCAATTGCATCAATCGAGAGGCCATGCAGCGCCAGACCGTGATTGTCACCGATTTTGTCGATATTCAGTCCTACATCCCCAGGAAGTCGGGTATTCTGATGGGCGAACTGATGCGATCCGGTCTCAATAAGGTCTGCTGCTACCGACTGATCCAGGGGGAGTTCGCCAAATACTTCAAACTTTCGGCGGATGGACTGGTTGTTCTAACGCGCAATGCAGCCGAGATCAAAGACGATGAGTACTACCAATCCGAAGTGGTTGTCGGCACCTATAATTATTTGCACGACTACAATTATTTGAGCAGGAACAAGGTGGTTATCTTCGTCCGACGGATCAACACGCAAACGGGAAAAATTTCCAAAATCATTACAAGAGAGCTGAATTATTACTGCGATGGCAGGGCAATCAAGTACACCGTCAAATGACAAGTTCATATTCGTCGTCCGCATCAGAAATTTTTTTCATATCATAACCCAGCTTTTTCCCCATGGCCAGGATGCTGATATTTTCCTTCCGAACAATGCCCGTAATCGATTGAAAACCCCGTTGTCCGGCAATGGACAAACCGGCTTTCACCAGACTTGAGCCAATGCCCCGGCCATGCCAGGGATCTCCGACCACAACGGCGAACCGTCCTGTTTTCCCATCCGGGTCTCCCAGGATTCGGACGACTCCCAGCATTTTGTCGGATGCCGAATCTTCATCCAGAGCCACCATCGCAATTTCCCGATCGTAGTCGATCTGGGTGAACCGGGCCAGCGTGGCAGGTGTCAATGCATCGTCGGTATTGGAGAACCGGGAGCGGGTCTTGTCGGACGACAAGACCCGGAACAGATCGGTAAAAAGCGGCGCATCTTCGGGCTTGACCGGCCGAATGAACAGACGTGTGCCATCTTCGGTGATCGTGTGGGATTCATCCGCCTCCGGATAGGGGGCGATGACCAGGTGCATCGGGGATGCCGTGTCTGTCGGAGAAACCCGTATGCGCATATCCACGATGAGGGGTCTGCCGTCTTGAATCAGAACGGGATTCATATCCAGTTCGGCGATCTGCGGAAAATCGATCAGCAGTTGAGACAGCCGGACAATCAGTTCTTCGAGCCGGTCCATGTCGGCCGGCGGGCGGTTTCGATATCCCTGAAGCAGAGACCATGCTTTGGTATTCTGCATCAAACGCCGAGCCAGCAGGCGGTTGATGGGCGGCAGGCCGATGGATCGGTCTTTGAGGATTTCCGTAAAAATGCCCCCCATCCCGAACAGAATCACCGGGCCGAAATGAATATCCCGTTTGGCGCCCAGCAGAATTTCATAATCGGGATGAGATAGAAACGGTTGCAGCGTCACCCCCATGATCCGAGCGTCTGGATTGTACCGACGGGCGGATTCCATGATTCGGCGAAAGGCGGATTGGATGTCTTGATTGGATCGCAAATCCAGTTGAACGCCGGATGCCTCGGTTTTATGTATGATATCCGGTGAAAGCAGTTTCATGACCAGGGGATATCCCATGGATTCACCGATATGGGCGGCTTCATCCGCGGTTGCGGCCGTTTCCGTTCGAATCAGGGGCAGACCGTAAGCCGCCAGAATCTGTCCGGCGTCCGATTCGGCCAGAAAGCCGTCCTGGACGGCTGTGGAAAACACGGTCCTGGCTGAATCGGCATCGAAGACCATGCTCCGGGTGAATCTTGGTGGAATTTCCTGAAGCATTTCCAGATTTTCGGCATATTCAACCATAAACATGAAGGCGCGGATGGCCCGTTCCGGGGTATCATATGTGGGAATTCCTTTTTCATTCAGAAAAGCCACGGCGCTTTCGATATGTTTGCCGCCCAGCCAGCATGTAAATACGGGGGTCGAACGGTCTTTGACGGCCATTGTCAGCTCCTCGGCCACCTGAAGCGGATCTGTCAGGGCCTGGGGTACGAAAATAAACAGCAGTCCGTCGATATACGGCGCATCGAGGCAGATATTCAGGGTCCGGCGGATACGTTCCAGGGACGCGTCGCCGATCATATCGATGGGGTTGTTGCGGCTCCAGAATCGCGGTAATACACTGTCGAGCTGCCTTAAGGTTTCCGCATCGAGTGCAACCGGTTCCAATCCATAACGGGCCAGGGCATCCGTTGCCATTACGCCCGGGCCGCCGCCGTTGGTAACGATCGCCAGCCGCGGTCCGCTGGGACGGGGCTGTTTGGCCATGAGTTCGGCGCAGTCGAATAGTTCTTCGATCGTGTTGGCACGTACGATGCCGGCCCGCTTGAAGACGGCGTCATACACCGCATCTTCACCGGCCATAGCGCCTGTGTGGGATGCGGCGGCTTTGGCACCGGCCGGGCTTCTGCCGGCTTTCAACACGATGATGGGTTTGATTCGGGATACCGATCGGGCGGCACTCATGAATTTACGGAAATGGGTCAGGCTTTCGATATACAGCAGAATGCTTTCTACCGATGAATCGTTTCCCAGATAGTCGATCATGTCTCCGAAATCCACATCCACCATGGAGCCGATACTGACAAAATGGCTGAAACCGATATTCTCTTTGAAAGCCAAATCCAGAATTGCGCCACAGATGGCGCCGCTCTGGGAGATGAATGCCAGGTTGCCTGCTGTCGGCATTTCAGCGGCAAAACTGGCGTTCAGATGAACACCTGGGCAGATGATTCCCATGCAGTTCGGCCCCACGATGCGCAGCCCTCCCGCATGTGCGATACGAATGATGTTCTCCTCGATCAGTCTGCCCTGCACTCCGATTTCCTTGCCGCCTGCTGAAATGACGACCGCACCGCCGATTTTCCGATCGACACATGCCTGAATGATATCGGGAACGGTATGTATCGGTGTGGCGATGATTGCCAGATCGACTCCCGGCTCCAGATCCAACACCGATGGCACGGACGGATGCCCGTGGATGGTTCGATAGTGGGTGTTCACAGGCAGCAGCGTTCCGCAAAACCCCCCCACCATCAGATTGGTCATCAGCGCATTGCCCATGCTGCCCGGTTTTTCGCTGGCGCCTACCACAGCCACATGACGAGGGGCGAACAGGCGGCTTAGATTGTATTGTCCCATCGATCGTGTTCCTCTCTCGGCATGCTTCGCGAAGCGATTATGTCCGGATGGCTATCCATGCAACCTGTTAAAATTATTCGCCTAATATTTCATCAACACTATATGGACAGGTTTCCGGGAACACGGATTCAGGCAATCCGGTTTCAACGGCTGCTATTTCAACGGCATCTGTAAACAGTAAACCGATTTTTTCAGGGATGATCCGCCGTAAGCTCGGATTGTCATCGATCAAATTCCGAATTTCCTTTCTTTGAGTCAAGATTGTACTTTTCCAACTTTTTGATTGATGGTCCGGCTGAAAATCCCATTTTAGAAGGTGCATTACCAACACTGTCAGTCTGCTCAGCAGCTCCTTTTTTTGGCTTTTACCCATACTTTCGACTTCCTCTATAAGATTTTCAACGTCAAGCTGGGATAGTGCCCCGGATTTCAACAAAGCAGCCTGTTCCAGTGTCCACTGGTAGAAATCTTGTTCGTAAAGACTCATGCGTCACCTCAACCGATAAAGCCTTGATCCTCATTGCCGTAAAAAACAATTGATGGATAGAATTTTGTATTCATGATTGATTTCCTTAATAGTCTTATGCAAGGAAATCAAGATTCCCCCATGATTTTTTTGATGCTGTAAGGGCATGTCTCCGGAAACGACGACTCCGGAATGCCGGTTTCAAATGCCGCTTTTTTCAGACTCAAGGGATATGATTCCTGGATCACATTGGACAGCGTTGATTTCAGGCTTGGATTGTCCATCAACACAAGCTCTATTTCGCGTCTTTGGGTGAACAGGGTGTTTTCCCAGCTTCTGCATTGAAATTCAGGCTGATATTCCCATTTCAGCAGATGCATGATCAATACGGTCAATCGACTTCTCAGTTCCCGTTTTTCCGACCTTCCCATGCTTTCGATTTCCTCGATCAGATTGACGATATCGAGCTGTGACAGGGCTCCAGTTTTCAACAAAGCAGCCTGTTCCTGTGTCCACTGGTAGAAATCCTGTTCGTACAGGCTCATGATTCATTCCTCTCATATAACCGATGGGTCAATCCGCCGAAAATTCGACTTCGAAGTTTTGAATTCCAAATTGTGGGTTTGGATCAATCCCCTCTTATAATCAAAGTCGTGTGATATTTTCAATTTGTTTATTTTATCAGGGTGGGTAAGCGACTTACTTTTCGTTCATTTTCTTCGCTATTTTTATTTATTTTCCATGAAAATACATCCATCCGCGGGTTTCCAAGCTCCAGCTTGAAAATCCGTGAAAGGTGTCTTTCGGGATTTTGAGATAGTTTCTTAGGCCGATCAGTTTCGGCATAAGCAGTTGTCAATACGAACCGGCCAACATATAATATTTTTCAGCAGCAGGTCTTCCGAGCTGTTCTGTAGATTCATTTCATGAAATTCCTGGTTCGGCGTTATGCGGCACACAATCAAATATGTAAGGACATAAAATCATGAAAGATCAATACAAGCATTCAGCCAAAT
>CAYQKZ010000062.1:0-12901 GCA_964418135.1 uncultured Desulfobacterales bacterium | reverse complement strand
CCGAGATTTATCGATGGATATATCCTATACCTATACCCGGACGGCTTATCAGGAGGAGGGTGACTCCGATGCTGACCGCAGCCTGGTGATGGTGCGGTTATCTATGCAATATCCATTGTTTGAATGAAAATCGATAAGAGGTGACGACTAATGACTCATAATCCGAGAATATTATGGAAGAAATAAAGAGTGTTCAAGACTATATCGCCATAATTATGCGGCGTAAGTGGTGTCTGGTGATACCGACAGTGATTGTTTTTACCATAGCTGTGGGGGCGGCTCTCACCTGGCCTCGGACCTATCGGTCTACAGCTACGATTTTGATAGAAGAGCAGGAAATTCCTCGGGATTTTGTCGCTTCGACGGTGACGGGTTTTGCCGATCAGCGCCTACAAGTCATCAATCAGCGGGTGATGATTTCCACGAAACTTCTGGAAATTGTCGACCGATTCAATCTGTACCCGGACCTGCGCAGAAAAAAGACAACCGAGGAAATCATCGCACAGATGCAGAAAGATATCGTCTTAAAGACGATCAGTGCCGATGTTACAGACAGCCGAACGGGCCGTCGGTCCAATGCCACCATCGCCTTTTCCCTGTCTTACGATGGGGAAAAGCCTGAAATCGTCCAACGGGTTGCAGGGGTACTCACCTCGCTGTATCTTGAAGAAAATATCAGGGTACGGGAGCAGCAGAGTACCGGGACCTTCAAGTTTCTGGAAGATGAATCTCAGAATATGAAAGATCGCCTTCAGAAAATCGATGCCGAGCTTTCGGTCTTCAAAAGAAAAAATATGGACGCCCTTCCGGAAATGCTCCAGGTCAATATCCAAAGTATAGAACGAATCGATCGGGATATCAGTCAGTTGAACGATTCACTGAGAAGTTTCAGAGAAAGGGAAAGTAATTTTCAGAGTCAACTCAGCAGTACACCGACAGAGGCCGACAATCAGGACAAGACTCTGTTAAAGGAACTGAAGGCCAAGCTGGTTCAGCTTGAAAGTCGTTATTCCGACAAGTATCCGGATGTCATCAAGACCCGGGCTGAAATAACAAAACTCGAAGAACGCATCAGCAATCCGTCCTCAAGTGGCTCTGAAAAACCCGACAATCCGGCCTATATCGCCCTGACATCGCAGTTGGCCAGTATCCGATCCGAGATCGGCTTTGTAAAACGGCAGATCGAAGATATTCAGCGAAAACGGGAGGAGTATCAGCGCCGTATCGAAATGGCTCCAAAGGTCGATGAAATTTATAAAGGACTTCTTTCCGAACGAACTTATACTCAGGCCAAATACGAAGATTTGATGAAAAAGTCCATGGAGGCAAAGGTCTCACAAGGTTTGGAAAAAGAACAAATGGGAGAGCGATTCAACCTCATCGACCCGCCCCGGCTGCCGGAAAAACCGATCAAACCCAATATTCCGGCCATTCTGCTGATCGGGCTCGTGCTGGGTATCGGATCGGGAGTCGGGGTTGCCGCTATCAAGGAATTTTCGGACACATCCGTGCGAAGTATTCGTATCCTTGCCAAAGAGACCGCTCTGCCGGTTCTGGGAGGCATTCCGGAGATTGTTACATGGAGAGATAAAAAGCGGTTGCGAATGAAACGGATGACGCTCATATTCATTTTGCTGATAGTGATTGCCGCCTGTATTGCGGTGTTTCATTTTTTCGTGATGGATCTGGATGTATTCTGGGCCAAGGTGTTAAGGCGCTTTAGCGCATAAATCCATAAGGAGAGGGAACGTGTTCGGAATATTCAAGAAACGCAAACCCATGGTGAACGAGATGTGGGAGGAATCAGGAGACGGCAGGGAAAATGCCGGTTGGGTGCGCCCTTCGTATGAGAGTTCCCGTGCGGTTCGGCTGGATCCCAATGTCGTTTCTGAAAACAGGTGTATTGCCCTCCTGCCGGGAGCTCCCAGTCTTGAAGCCTACAAGGTACTACGAACCAAAATTCTGAAAACGACCCAGAAGAATGGCTGGAATACGATCATGATTACCAGTGCATTACCGGGAGAAGGCAAGACGCTGACCGCGATCAACTTGAGCTTGACCTTTGCCAGAGAATTCAGCCAGACTGTGCTTCTGGTGGATTGCGATCTCAGAAAGCAGAGTATTCATGAGGTGCTGGGTATTCAGAGCCGGTTGGGGCTTATTGATCATCTGCTGAAAGATGTTCCGATGAACGAAATCGTCATCTGGCCCGGCATCGAGAAATTCACATTGATCTCCGGAGGTAAGACACTTCAGGACAGTTCGGAACTGCTGGGTTCACCGAAAATGAAAGCAACTTTTCTGGAAATGAAAAACCGCTATCCGGATCGCTATGTTTTTTTTGATGTGCCTCCTCTTCTCTGTGGATCGGACGCTATGACGTTTTCATCTCTCGTCGATGGAATACTGATGGTGGTTCTGGCCGGCGGAACATCGATGGAAGATGTTGAACGAGCTGTTGAAATGATTCCGAGGGATAAATTTCTGGGATTTATTGTCAATCGGTACAGCCGTCAGACCAATGACTATGATGCCAAGCCATATGGTTATCCGGTGAAACCGACATCTTGAAGCAGTAAACCTTTTTTTGAAAAAAAGGAGAATCTATGGAAATTACACACAAAAAAATTGTTCAGGTATTTTCCGAACTGGCGGAGGCCAATCGAATTTTTGCGGGCATTACATCCCTGATAGATCGGCAGACGCCCTGTTGTTTGATGATTACCAGCGCCGCCTGGGGAGAAGGCAAGACCCTGCTGACAGCCGGTTTGGGTATGTTGGCCGCCCGCGGGGGCGATAAAACAGTTCTGGCAGTCGATATGAATTGGTACTCTCCATGTCTGCATTCGTGCTTTGGGCTGACTCTCGAATGGGAGTTTCGGCAGTTTACCCAGGATAGCGATCTGTCGGAGCGGGTCCGCCCTTCAGGCATATCCCATCTGGATATTTTGACCGCGCCGGTCCTGGATGAAACAGGGAAAAGCTCCGGTGCAGAGTATGCCGGTCTTGCCCGGGGGATTCTGAATCAAGCCAGGCAGACATATGATGTGATTCTCGTGGATACAGCTTCAGTATTTCCGACCAACCGCCGCATGACCGATCCGGTTGTTCTGGGAAGTGCTTGTGATGCAACGGTTCTTGTGGTACTGACCGGCGTTACTCCCCGTCAGCAGGTCAAACAGGCCCAGGTACGTTTGGAAGGTTCCGGTGCCAAGGTGGCTGGAGTGGTGGTGAATAATTGGAAGAGCAGGATGTAGGCGTCAGGAATTGTGTGAAAACATATTCGAGCAATCGCAAAACACGCTTGTATGGTGGATGATGGCTCAATTACGCAGATTTTGATACAGATCGAAGAGGTGGCTTATGCGCTATTATATCAAGCGGTATTGTAACGGCATGCGGAGAATCCAGCAGTGGTTGCCGCTGGTTTTGCTGCCATCGGTTGTTTATCTTCTGATAGCAGCGGCTTCGCCGGACAGATTTTCCGTGACTCAGAAAATTGCCATTCAGAAAACAGCTCCGATTGCGCTCTCTCGGACACCGGTGGATTGCCTGCCGATGGCGGATCTGATTTCGCGCCCAGTTGAATTGTTTCTGGATGATTTTGCGCTGATGGATATCACCAAACAAATCCAGAAGGGTGCGGCACCCGCACCGAAAGTATCTGCGGAGTTGCGAGACTTGAAATCATCGATCGAAGCCTCCATGGCGCTGAAACCGGATGGGGACGGAATCGTTCAGATGGGGTATTTTGGTTCTGATGTGAATCAGGGAAAGTTTTTCGTAAATTATTACGCGCAGCGGCTGGTGTCTCGGTCTAAAGAAGGGATTGTTCGCACCCTGAGGAATCAGAACCGGGTATTGGATGCGGGTGGTGCCGCAGACGCTGAGTCCCAGAGTGCAGCAGGAACGCAGCCCGCAACACTCGATGGATATTTGCAGACACAGGAACACCGAACACTCTGGCGGGCGGATCGGCTGATTCCGACCATGGTGATCCTGCTATCTACCCTTTTGGTTTGGTGTATCGCGGCAGGAGTTGCCGAATGGATGGACCCGTCTTTCAGTACAGAAAGGCAAGTTTCTCGCTATCTGAATATCCCCGTTGTTGGGGTGGTTCCGAATATGGGCCCCCTGATTCAACGCTTGGAAACAAAAAAATAAAGATTCCGATAAGACAGAGCGGTTACCAGATGGTTCGTTTTTCCGGTATGGTCAATAGAAAATCTCTCAGACCGCTCTGTGTGTTGGTGATATTTAATTTTTTCCGGATGTTTTTCCGGTGTGTTTTAACTGTATCCTCGGAAATGAAGAGTTGTTCGGCAATTTTATCCGTTGTCAGGCCTTTTTTGATCAGGGAAGCCACGCGGGATTCGGCGGTTGTCAGTGTGTTGGAAATCATGTCTGATGCATTGGTTCCAGCAGGGACATCGCGCAACATCGAGAGGATAAGGTCCAGCTCGATGGCATAACGTGCCAGATGATGATCCGTCCGGAGCCTGGTTACGGCTGGAATAAGCCCGGATTCGATTTTCTGTGCGATTCTGTTCAGGATCTCGACCCGCTCAAAATCCAGATTCTGGGCCAGCGTTGAAAAGGCCCGATTCATTTCCAGAAGTCGTTCATTCAGAAACTCAAGCCTTTGTTTTTGCTCCAACAGTTGGATATTTTTTATCTGAAGGTCTGCAATCATCTGCTTTTCACGGCGTTCTCTTTCCTGCATCTGAATTGCCCGATCCAGAGAATGCCGCATCAATTCCAGTGCAATTGGTTTCTGAAGAAAGTCGAAGGCTCCGGAGCGAATGGCTTTGATCACTGTGTCCGTATCCGCATAACCTGTCATGACAATGACTTTGGTTTCGGGAAAGTTTTCCAGGATACGGGGGATCCAGTCCAGTGTCGAACCGTGCGGAAGACGCATGTCCAGTAGAAAGATATCCGTGGAAGCACTTGTTTCAATCAGCTCTTCAAGAAGAAATGGTTCGGGTAATACATAAGGAATGAATTTCCAGGAAGAGAGCATGGCTTCCAGGATTTCGCAGATGACCGCATCATCGTCGACAACGGTGATGCGATGTTCCGATGACCCCTCCGTGGCGTTTTTTTGAACAACAGGATCGGTTTCATCTATAGCCAGTTGATTGTCGGCTTGACTGTCTGAATACGTCAGTGGCTTCATGGTACAGTCCTTTCGTTTTCCGAAAGATGATATACAGAGCCGTTGCATACACGAAATGCAAGTTTCGCTGGATGTGACGGTTTTTTATTTAGAGAAGGCAACGCACAGGAAAAATTTTAATTTAGATGAATCACAGTAGATTATATGTTGTGAGTCGCCTAACTGTGTCATGACATGCCAGGAAATTGCGACTCGTTTTCCGGGTCTGTATTGGTTTTTAAAATCAGGCCGGACGGTAGGTTTTCACCGAAAATGTCACTGGCTTCCTGTTCCTGGAGCGGAATGACTTCAAAAAGAACCCGAAGCTGATCTTCCGAAAAACCGTGGCAGGAGAGCCGTTTCCCGATTCGATCAATAATGGCGGCATCCATATCCCGAGAACGATCTCCGGTTTTTCGTGCCAGATGAAGGAGCGCCTGTCCGACCACAGCCGAGTTCTGCCACGTACCGGTCAACAGGATATCGATCCAGTCTTGAATAGCTTCAGGCGGAATCACCCGGTCGATCGGACCATACAGCAGTTCTCTGGCGCCGATCCGGGATAAGGCCCAGAAAAGCTGCGGCCGGGGATTTTTAGATTGAAGATCGGTGAGGACCAGTCGTCCGAGACGGATTTTATCCTTGATGGACAGACGTTCCATACTGGCTGCAGCCATCAGTATCTCCAGATATTCCTGGGGAGAGGTTCGCTGCCGGACGGTTCTGGGTGCAAACAGAAAATTGGTGAGGTCCTGAAAAAATTGGCGCTGATGTCCGGCGCTCAGTCCCCCGGCGATCCGGCGCCACAGGATCCACCAGTCGGACAGAACCTGACTGTGCCGGCCGTGGATCGGTCCAGGTTTGTAAATTTTCCAGATCGCTTTGATACGGTGACCGTCAAATCCGTCTCCGAAACCGGGTCGCAGACAGAAACCTGCAAGATTCAGCCAGCGGCTCTCAAAATCCGGAGCGGTCAAGCGGGACTGAATGAGGGACAACAATATATCGGCCATCCCGCGAAGGAATGATAATGGCCATTTTTCGCGAGGCCGCTCGATGATTTCGGAAATATCCCGGGCTATTGAATTGAGAAGCGGTCCCGATACGTTCTGTAAGAAAGCGGTTCGCAGGACATCGTGAGCCGTCTCCACACGGGAAACTTCAAAGACCTCGGAATCAGTGATTTTTGTCGCATTTCCGGCATCCCGAAGCTGAAAGTGCAGCTTCCAGCGGTGATCACTGATTCGGGAATGACATCCAATGGCCAAGGTTCCGATTTCTGTGTATCCGGCTTCGATGGCCACCGGAATGCGAATTTGTTCTCCTTTTTTGCCGTATTGAATAACTGTCTGGATTGACGGCAACTGGGTGAGGGAATCATCCACGGTGATCAGTTGTCCGCAATGGTCGCCGGAGCGGAAACTGGAGCTGTAGAGATCGAAGTTGACCGGTTGATTCGTCAAGACTTGAAAATCCATATTTTCAAGTTCGATCCGGCTGCCTTCGTCGAGACCGCGCTCTACCAGACAGACGGCCTGACTTCGGCAGGATGAGGTTGTCGTATCGGTGCCAACGCCAATATAATAGGAGCGGGCACTGCCGCTGCCAACCCGCACACCGCGGCCCGTCTTGACAAGTCCATAATATGCGGCACCCAACGCTACGGCAAGGTCCGGGTCCGGATTTTCCAGAATCCGCGGCAAAGACGGATCCTCCTGACGGAACCAATGGCGGATGGCCTGCCGGATGCGTTCCTGAATCACGGGTGGTTTCAACGCACCGCCGTTGAAAAGGATGCAATCCGGAGCCCGGAATGTCCGACCAGGAGATGGCAAGACATCTGCCTGATGGCGGCTGAGAAACCAGCCTAAATGACGGGTAATTGCCGGTTCCGGTTCATAAGGCAGACCGAATTCCGTAATCCCTTTTCGGGAAGCGGATGCCGGCGGGTGGGGATCGGGATCGATCAGGGGAAAGAAACCATCCATCAGAATGGATTTGACACCGGCCATATTCAGATCCGCCGAAAGGGTGCCGCTGATCAGTCGGTTGCCTTCTCCCATGATCGTTATCTTGCGGGATGACACTTTCTTGTCGAGAAGCATTTCCTTAGCCTGTCGGCATTGGTGACACAGCGTCTTCCATCGGTCTCCGGTCAGTACCGCTTTTTTGCCCAACCGCATTTCAATGCTTCGGGCCAGGGCCAGGTCCATATTGTCCCCGCCGAGAATCAGATGATCGCCGACAGCGATACGTTCGAATCGGGGACTTCCGGCGGCTTCCCTCAGCGAAATCAGGGTAAAATCGGTGGTTCCACCGCCGACATCGCAGACCAGGATGAGTTCGTCCGGAGAAACGAATCGGCTCCAACGGCTTTCGTTATGGATCAGCCAACTGTAGAAAGCGGAAAGCGGTTCTTCAAGGAGGGTGACGGTATTCAGTCCGGCAGCAGCGGCAGCCTCTACCGTCAGCTCCCGGGCAACTTCATCAAATGATGCCGGAACCGTCAGGACAATCAGTTGATGTTCCAGATATTGATCTTCATCGTCTCCCCGGAAGCTGTTCCAGGCCGCTCGGATATGGGATAGATAGGCGGCCGTAGCATGTACGGGAGATATCCCGGAGACGTCGTCTCCCGATCCCCATGGCAGGATGCGGGCCTTGCGATCGACATACGGGTGGCACAACCAGCTTTTGGCTGAAGATACCAGACGGGATGGAATTTTAGCGCCATGATCCCGTGCGAAAGCGCCGACAAACCGAGCAGGTTCCGAATCGGTCACAGCAGTGGACCAAGGCAGTTGAACGGATTCGGGTGATAAATCATAGTCACCTGGAATATAAAGAAATGATGGCAGTATCGACAGCCGGGAAATCTCTCCGGGACCGGTCAGCTGGGGGATTTTGAACAGCCGGATATCCGCACTGTTATTTTTTGATCCCAAAAGATCGGCATAGGCTACGGCACAATTGGTGGTTCCCAGGTCGATTCCGACAACAAATCGTTTGTCAACAGACTCCATGGCAGTCACCTCACTCTGCGGTACGGGGCTCCATCTGCGAAATCACAACTTTCGGCAGGGGTTCAGGCCAGAGTTGTACCAACAACATGCCGGCCAGCATGAACCCACATCCGACAACTGCCCGAAGCGATAAGGATTCACTCAGCAACAGCCAGCCGGAAAGGGCGGCAAAAACGGTTTCAAGACTCAGGATAATGGATGCATGGGCCGGGGGCGCATCTTTTTGGGCCGCCACCTGCAACGTATAGGCAACACCGACGGACATCAGGCCACCATAGAGAATCGGCAGGATACCTTCCCATATAGCCGATACCTGGATCGGTTCGGTCAGGATTGCCGCTGTCAGGCTCAGCATCGCACAGACCAGAAACTGAGCGCAAGCCAGTTTGATGGTATCCATTTTCGGGGACAGCCAACCCAGAATCAACACATGGTTTGCCCAGAAAAAGGCACTGGCAAGCACCCAGAGATCGCCTTTTTCGATTGTTAGAATATCCGTGACACATAGCAGGTACATGCCAAATGTTGCCAGTACCGCACCGACCCAACCGCTCCAATGCGTTCGTCTACCGATAAACAGCCCGATTATCGGCACCAAAATCACATACAGTCCGGTAATGAATCCCCCTTTTCCGGCCGTCGTGTACACCATGCCGATTTGTTGCAAACTCGCGCCGCAGAACAGAACAATACCGATCAGCAGCCCATTCTTGATAAATGCCGAGGAAAAAAATAAATGGCCAGGGTCGGATACCGTTCCATAGCGTTGATTGCGATACACGATCAGTGGGATGAGCGCACATCCTCCTAGCATGAAGCGGATGGCATTGAACATAAACGGGCCGATATAACGCATTCCGGAGCGCTGCGCCACAAAAGCGAAACCCCAGATCACTGCCGTGAGTAGCAGCAGCCAGTCCGCCCGTAACACATGTTTATTCACTACTCGAATCCTTTTCACTTTTCTCAGCCATTCATCGATGGACTGCGGAGATGTCCGGACAGCCGATATTCCACCTTCCGAAAAACGAAGAGAACCCCGTAGACCAGTATCAGGTAAAAAACAGCGGCGGTAATGTATGTTTCGTAAAAGGCAAAACTGCGGGAGGCGATCATTCGTGCTGCGCCCGTAATGTCCATGATGGTGATGATGGATACCAGCGATGTTGCCTGAAGCAGGAAAACCACTTCATTGGTGTACGCCGGCCAGGCCAGCCGAAAAGCTTTGGGAAAAATGATCCGGCGATAGAGAAGGAATCCGGACATGCCGCAGGCCCGTGCGGATTCGATTTCGCCGTAGGGAATGGCCTCGATACCGCCGCGAAGAATTTCGCTGGTATAGGCTGCGGTATTGAGCGAGAGGGTCAGCACCGCACAGAACGAGGCTTTCTGAAAAAATACCCATAATCCAACCTGCATCAGTAATAACTGAAATTGTCCACTTCCGTAATAGACCAGAAATATCTGTACCAGCAGCGGCGTTCCTCGAAAATAAAAATTGAATGCATAAATCGGCATCCAAAAGATAGGGTTTCGGTGGGTCCTCATGACAGCGAACGGAACGGCCAGGCATAGTCCGATGACAAGGCTGGCTGCGGTCAGTTCGATCGTTGTTGCAGCACCGTGGAGAAGTCTGGGAATGCTTTCTTGAATGATGGATACATCCATTGATGAGTTAAGCCTTTCGAATTCCCCGATTGGCCCAGGATTCGGCACGCTGTTGAATGCTCATGGAAACGACCGTTATCAAGAGATAAATCAGTGAAGCTGCAAAATAGCAGGTAAATGGCAGGCGCGTGGCGCGGGAGGCGATATCGGCATTTCTCATCAGTTCCGGAAGCTGTATCACCGACACCAGCGCCGTCGCCTTGATGAGAACCATCCAGACGTTCCCGAGGCCGGGCAAGGCAAATCGCCACATCTGGGGAAGCAGAATCCGGCGGAACAACAAGATTCGATTCATTCCCGCCGCCTTCGCCGCTTCGATCTGACCGCGGGATACCGATAGATAGCTTCCGCGAAACACTTCCGTTGAAAACGCCCCGTAAATGAACCCGATGGTAGCCACGCCGGCAATCAGCGGATTGAAATCGATATCGATGTTGAAAATATCCTGGATCAATGTGGGTACGCCGTAATATACCAGAAGAATCATTACAAGCTCCGGGATACCACGGATCACCGTGGTATAGGTGCCTGCCAGTATCCGGGCGACCGATGATCCGGACAGCTTGCCCCAGGCCCCGATCAGGCCGAGTACGATGGCCATGGCCATTGAAAACACACCGACCATCACTGTCTGCTGAACACCTTCCCACAACATCCAGCCATAGCCTTTGAGATTAAACAGGGTCATCAAAAAACCTCTGTTGACGGTTATTGTCCGTAAACATCAAAATCGAAATATTTGGCGTTGATTTTTTGATAATCACCGTTGGTGCGGATGGTATCGATAGCCTTGTTCAGTTTCTGGCGGAGTTCATTGTCTCCTTTTCGAACGGCGATGCCGACACCTTCTCCGAACCATTTTTGATCCACATAACTGGGGCCGACAAATTCGAAATCCTTACCGGCATCTGTGGTGAGAAAGCCGCCCAGCATAACAGTGGCGTCGGCAACAACCAGATCGAGACGGCCGGCGACCAGATCCATGTCGGCTTCATCCAGGGTGGTATACGCTTTTACGGTTACGGCATCTCCAAACATGTCCCGGACAAAATTTTCGTGAATGGTAGCCCGCTGTACCCCGACGGTTTTGCCTTTCAAGCCTTCCTTGGAAATGGTGATACCCGCCCCTTTCTTGACGATGAATCGGGCCGGAGTTTGATAATACTTGCTGGTAAAGTCGACTTTCTGTTTGCGTTCTTCTGTGATGGACATGGATGCAACAATGGCATCGAATTTTTTCGACATCAGGCCAGGGATCAGGCCGTCCCAATCCTGAATTTTGAATTCGCATTCCACTCCCGCCTCTTTGCAGAGCGCTTTGGCGATGTCGATATCGAAACCGACGACTTTTCCGCTATTATCAGTAAAATTAAACGGCGGGTAGGCGCCTTCGGTGCCGATACGCAATTTTTTTTTCGCTTCCGCCGCCGATGCATTTCCAAACCAGCACACCGCCAGAACTGCAACCAGAAAAACCACACTCCATTTTCTCATGTTTCACCTCTTCAACGTAAATATGTCAATAATTCAGTAACGACTCCCTCTCCCATTCTTTGAGAGATACCCAGAAAGGAACTGTCGGCACCGTTCGGATGCCGGCTGGCCGAATATCCGATCCGGAGGCCCCTCTTCTTCCACACAGCCGTTGTGAAGAAACACCACACGGCTGGATACGTGTCGAGCAAAATCCATTTCATGGGTGGCAATCAGCATGGTGCGTCCTTCCTCGGCCAATTGCTGCATGACGCGGAGTACCTCTCCCACCAATTCCGGATCAAGGGCCGATGTGGGTTCGTCCACCAACAGGGCCGCTGGCTCCATGGCCAATGCCCTGGCAATGGCTGCACGTTGCTGCTGACCCCCGGAAAGCTGAGACGGATAATAACCGGCTTTGCTGTCGATGCCGACTTTTTTCAAAAGCGTCATGGCCAGCTCCACCGCCTCCTTCCTGGGTCGCTTGAGTACATGCACCGGGGCTTCGATGACATTCTCCAGAATGGTCATGTGAGACCAGAGATTAAAATGTTGAAAAATCATACCCAACCGGCTGCGAATGCGGTCTACCTGTCGGGGACATTCCGGAACGGTTTCCCGGCGGCGGTTCTGCTTCATTCGAATCAACTCACCGGCAATATATACCTTTCCGGAATCCGGGATTTCCAGAAGGTTGATGCACCGCAGCAGCGTACTTTTTCCGGAGCCGCTGGAGCCGATCAAAGCGATGACATTTCCTTCATTGGCCGACAGTGAAACACCTTTCAACACCTGAAGTTGGCCAAACCGCTTATGAATATCCTCCACAACGATAGCTGTGGGCGCTGCAGGATTTGGCAACGGAGTGCCCTCGATAGACAGTGATTTGATGGACGCTGTGCTTTCCATTTGCTATTGCTTCCCTTGTCTGGAACGGCTGCCCGATTACTGAATCGAAAGGGCTTCTTTCAATACGGATTCAAAAATCTCAAGGGCCATGCCTACATCCGTCAATATCTTCGATCCACTGACCGCTACCTCTAACTGCAACCAGCGGGTATTCCCGGGGAAGCGAAGGCGAGAGCGTTTTCGAATCCCTCGAAATCCAGTTCAATGCTTTGGGACCGGGAATGGAGGTGATTTGTTGCGGTCTTTTCATGGAAGCGCCTTTATGGAAAAATTACAGTCGGCTGATAATAGTCGTTTACATGCCATGGTTTTTCCGGGGAGTCAATGAAATATGTCTTAAACAGTTGTTTGGCTGGTGAAGTCCAATTCCTGAATCATTTCGCGTCTTCTTTCAACGGATATGCAGTTACAAAAGAAGGCACGTTGGCTCATTCTCCGGCATGAAACTGATGATGATTCGAAAAAACACAGAGGAAAATACAGGAAAAATAACCGTTGACAGTATATTCTCCTCCAGTGTTCTTGAGCATGACAGGGGAGTGAACGGATACAAGGAACAAGAACGGCCGGCGATTCGGCCGTTCTTGTTCAGGCGGGGTGGGCTGATAAATCAGCTTTCGTATTTGAAGGAAAGTTTGATGCGGACGCGGAAGGCGGTAACCTTGCCGTC
>CAYQKZ010000061.1:7250-12923 GCA_964418135.1 uncultured Desulfobacterales bacterium | reverse complement strand
AAAAAATCCATTCAACCGCTTGACAGTATCCAGTTCCAACGCCTTGATTTGCTGAGAGTCCGTCTGACGGGCTACGGTTAGTTCATGTAATTGTTTGATACTGTTGGGAAAATGGTCTATAATAACAACATTTTTCAGATGATGATAGGGCGTTAATAAAGAATTTCGAGTGGTCAGGATAAATTTGTTTCGAGAGAGATAATCAAAGAATTTTGACGGAAAATTCGTTTGGTTATAGGCAGAAATGGCGTCATTCAACAGGACAAATGCATGGGCTTTTTCTACTATTTCCGAAAATTTTCTGTCATCCACAAATCCATGATAATGAATATTGGTGCGGTGTGCGATATGATTTTTCAATTCGTTGACTTCATTTTTCGAGGCTTTTCCCATGATATCAAATTGAATATCATCGGGTAAATAATCCACATATCCGAGCAATTCCTGAAATCCAAATCCAGTAGAGAAATTTCCACTAAAGACGATTCGCTGAACCGTCGCTTTTTCTAAATTTTTACACCGTTTCAATAAATCGCCATCCACAAATCCATGAATGGTAACTGATGGTTTCTCTGTTGATAAATGCGGTTCCAGCCGAAGTTTCAGTCGTTCATTGACCAGAATGAATCCAGAACTATGGTGGTAAACCGTTTTCTCCCAGAAACGGTAAAAAACTCCCTGATAGCCTCTGTCGAGAAAAAGCCCGTCTTCGTAGTCCAGGATCGCCTTGATTCCGAATATCCATTGACCCATTAAGGCAGGAAGGCTGAACTCGATATGATAATTCCAAAAAATAATGGCATCGTAATTTCTGAAATGTAACATGAGCCAGAATATATTAAAAATCGTTCCGATTGTTCGTTTAAAAAAACTGAGCTTTCCCTTCAATCCGACAGTTGGCGCATGTATTAATTGAATTTTATTTGAGAGTTGTTCTCGAAATACTGAATGCGTATGTTTTGAATACGATATTGAGCAGATATCGACGGCATGCCCCAGTTCCGCAATTGTTTTCGATAGGGCCAATACTTTTTTACGTCCTGCAACGCTGAGATAGTCTTGGTTTTTTCGATATTGCATGCATCGTTCTGTTATGCAGTTTCCAAAAATCAAAATTTTCATCCGATGTCCTTAAAAATATCTGTGTTAAGGCAATTTACATTTATAATGCATAATGATATTTTACAAATAATTCAAATAATTATCCACAAATTATTGTTGGGTGAAATTAGAGCCATGCCCTGGGAAAAGTGTGACGGAGATCAACTTTTCACAATACAAAGTGAATAAAATAGTATAAAGGATCATGGGGAAAACTCAAGGTAAAGGGTATCTCACAAAACTGTTGCCGTTTAACCCTATGGCATCCAAAATGGGTGCTTTAGTGTTTTTCGTGCATCCGTTCAGTATATTGCGCAATAATTCCCATTCGTATTTCCGATGCATCGTGTCAGATAACAATTGAGACTTAACGTAAGGCAGCTCGAAAAAAATAATTTACCATGATTCATTAAAAGATATTCACATGGATCAGAATAATGAATAAGAAAGAATGGAAGTCTTTATCCCTGTTTATCCTGTTCTCCCATGTAAATTTAACATATCGCTATCTGGGATAATATTTCATGAGAGTCGCCTAATTACTTTAAATCGGAGGCAATCATTTCAATGTGTACCCAAAAAGGATTTACTATTTGGTTCACCGGTCTTTCGGGCGCCGGCAAGTCGACCATCAGCCAGATTGTATCGGATGAACTGCGTCGCCGTGGTTTGCTGGTCGAAGTACTCGACGGCGATGTGGTTCGCACACACTTAAGTAAGGGGTTGGGCTTTTCGAAAGAGGATCGTGATACGAATATCCGTCGCATCGGCTGGGTGTGCGAGATACTCAGTCGAAACGGCGTGGTTGCCATCGGCGCTGCCATTTCGCCTTACCGTGATATTCGTAATGAAATACGAAAGAATATCAATCGGTTTGTGGAAGTGTATGTCGAATGTTCAATTGAAAAACTGACCGAACGCGACGTCAAAGGGCTGTATCAAAAAGCACTCAGGGGCGAAATCAAGAATTTCACGGGCGTTTCGGACCCCTATGAACCCCCTCTGGTGCCTGAAGTCGTCTGTCACACCGACGGCCGAGAAACTCCGGAACAGAGTGCAGCGAACGTTTTGTCCCATCTGGAATCGCTTCGGTACATTCCGATAGTTTGATTATATTGGATATGAAAAATTAGAATGATATGGTTCAGATTATAGCATTATTGAATTTGACAGATTTGTTCTCTTCTTATTATAAATAGAATTTCGGGGATTGGTTCTAACTCAGTCCACTTGGCTTTGAACATCGTTTTGACCATTCTGCACGACCCCCACCCCGGCCCTCCCCCGCTGGGGGAGGGAGTTTTTTACTCCTCCCCCCAGCGGGGGGAGGTTGGGAGGGGGGCTGGCGGAAGGAGTCGGTGGTCCACATTAGAACCAAGCCCGAATTTCAGAAAGGAATTCAGATGAATCTCTTCGGCAGAAAGAAAACGTTGACCGGCTTGGCACGCACTTGCGGCTGAGCGGCGAAGATTGGTCCGACGGCTCTGTCGGATGCACTGAAAGGGTTCCCCCTGCCGACGGACCCCAACCTTCTGGTAGGCTTCGAGTCCAGTGACGATGCCGCAGTCTATCGCCTCACCGATGAGATTGCCGTCATTTCAACCGTCGATTTCATCACACCACCAGTGGATGATCCTGTCTGGTTTGGACGCATCGCCGCGGCCAATTCTCTCTCCGATGTTTATGCCATGGGAGGACGCCCGCTTACGGCATTGAATCTGGTGATGTATCCCATGAAGAAACTTGGCCCTGATGTGCTGAAGGAAATTCTGCGCGGCGGCCATGAAAAAATCGTGGAAGCCGGTGCATCACTGGCCGGCGGCCACTCCGTAGACGATGAAGAGCCCAAATACGGTCTGGCCGTTACCGGAATCGTATCTCCCGATCGGATTCTGACCAACACGGGGGTTCGGCCCGAAGATGCCCTCATCCTCACCAAACCGCTGGGAACCGGCGTTCTTTTCAATGCCAACCGATCCGGGAAATTGCCGTGGAACGAGCTGGAAGCCATCCTGCCCGAAGTGGCGAGCCTGAACCACACGGCCCTTCAGGTCGCTCTGGATTTTGACATTCACGGATGTACGGATATCACCGGCTTTGGCATTTTAGGTCACACGTTGGAGATGGCCCGCGGCAGCGGGGTTCAGATCGAACTGACATTTGCAGACCTGCCATTTTATGCCAATGCAGCGGATATGTACCGGAAAGGAGAAACCACCGGAAGCAATGCAGCGAATCGTAAACTGGTTGAATCACATTTGGAAATCAGGGCAGGTCTGTCCGCCGCACAAAAAGAACTCCTTTTCGATCCGCAAACATCCGGAGGGCTGCTGTTATCCGTTCCGGCCGATCAGGCCCGACAATTGGTCGATGCACTTCGTAGGGCTGGAGTAACCCAGGCCCGTCTGGTAGGGCTGGCCATGGAAACATCTCGGGCCGGTATCCGGATCATCTGATACACCCGATAGCCGATCATCTTTTTTCCGATCCCGTCGGGATATTGCTCATATTGATCACGATTTCTTTCTTGCCGATCAACCCCAGATCATGCCTGGCAATGGCCTCGATATAGGCGGGATCTTTCTTCAACCGTTCAATTTCATGATAAAGCTGAAGATTGCTGCGTTTGAGTTCCGCATGGACAGCCATCAACTCCTGGTGTTCCGTTTTCATCATCTGAAGATCGGAAATACCGTTATCACCCACAATGATCAGAAAAAACATAAACACGATCATCATGACCGCAAAAACCATCGCCATGCTCTGTCCGGCACTCGGAAGGGTGTCTGTAAATTTCATCTTTTTTTTATGACATAGTTCAGGGACTTCCGTCAAGATATCAAGACGCGGCTTCTTCTGGCATCAGATAGATCAGTGCCATCGTCAGTACCGGGAGAAAGGCGATAACGTTGAGTACGGATGCAATCGAGAACATGTCCGCCAGTTTTCCGGTAATCGGTGTCAAGACACCGCCCGTTCCCAGCGCAAAACCCATCATCAGACTGGAGGCCATGGATTTTCCCTTCGGCGCCAGTTTCTGGGCCAGCGCAACCCCGAGTGGAAGGGTGGCCAGCGCAAAGGTTCCGGTAATGAATGCATTCAAATAAAGCCAGTTCCCCGGTACATTCATCATCAGGAATATCGCGGGAGTGGTCAACAGATGCGCCCCATAAAACACTGGTTTAAAACCGATACGATCCGAAAGATGCCCGGCAATCAAGCCGCTGAATGCGCCAGCAATGGTAAACAGGGAAACCACCCCACCGATGGAAACCAGAGAATACCCCTGTCTGGCGTAATGAACCGGCAAATAGGTCAGCAGCGACTGGCTGACGAATGCCCGGGATGCCATGATAAGCCAGATCAGAAGAATCGGCTTCCAGACAGCTCCAAACACTTCACGGATGGAACCGATCAGCCCGAAATCTTTCAAGCCTTCGCATATTGGCGCCGGAACGATCACATACAGATAGATCAGTGTCATCAATCCGGGAATCATCGTAACGGGCATGGATTGCAACCCATACGTCGCCACAAACCAGGTGATGAACAATGGGCCGACACCAAATGCCAGGGTACCCCCCATATTGAACACCGACAAGGAAAATCCGATATTGCGGCCGGAATATGTGGATATCATACCGGCCACCGACGGATGAAACATGGAAGAACCGATGGAGCCGCAAGCTACCAGAATGGTCAGAATCAAGAACGTGGGTGCAATTCCCATCAGTGATGTCAGGGTAATGACCAAAAACGGGCCTCCCAGAATGAATATCCGCGTTTTATAATGATCTGCAATATATCCGATAGGCGGCTGGACAACGAATGCCAGAAAACGGCTGATTCCGGTGATAATGCCTACCTGTGTCAGGGTCAGTCCGAAATGGTCCACAAATGCAGGCATCAGGGGGTTGATGAAAGAGCTGTAAAAATCGCCGGTAAAATGAACCAACGTCAGCGCAAAAATCATTTTCAAGTTACTGTTATCTGGTATGATATGTGTAGAAGCACACGTATGGCCGTTTATTTTCCGCATCCGATTATCCTGTGACTGGAGCTGATATCGCCGGTGTATACGCCGGCATGCAGGAAGCTTTTGACTTTTATTTTTTTAAGATTATCATACCCCATGATTATATCAAGACGGAAAGGAAGCATAAGTCACCATGAACTGCATCGATGCCATCGAAGGAAGTTTCAAGTGTCTGGTCAACCGGTTTCATCAGACTTATCTGGATGAGAGCCTGGATGATACGGTTTATATCCGCAACATTCGCGCCATTATAGAAAGCCTGGAAGACTTTATCCAACGAAACAAAGAACTTCAACTGGTTGATGAGAAAATTCTGAGAAACGTCATTTACGGGTACGCCAGAGAAAAATGGCTGAAAAGTATTCAGGAACAGACCGGAAAAGAAAATCCATCTTCGGGAAAAAAGACCGGTGCGGATCCGGATGAATACCACCTGTATTATTTTGATTATATTTACCAGAATGGTATGTACCCTCGATAACCGAAAATTCATTATTCCCACCCGCCACCCAACGCCTTATAAAGAGCAACCAGAT
>CAYQKZ010000061.1:0-7240 GCA_964418135.1 uncultured Desulfobacterales bacterium | reverse complement strand
ATTCGTAGAGACAGTGCGCGTACTTTGAACCAGGGCATCTTCCGAAGTATACAGCGAACGCTGTGCAATGAGTACGTTGAGATAATCGGACTGTCCATGCCGATAAAGTTCGGTTGCCAGGAATACCGCTTTTCGGTTGGCGGCCACGGCGGTTGAAAGTGCCTGATAATGCTCCCGCTCCTTGGCGGAAGCAATCAATGCATTATCCACTTCTTGAAGTGCAGTCAGAACAGTCTGCTGATAAGAAATGAAAGACTGCTCCTCAAGCGCCTTGTTCAGCTCGATATTGGACAGGGTTTTACCGGTATTGAAAATCTGCCAGTTGACCGAAGGACCATATGACCAGAACCAATTGGACCAGTTCAGCCAGGAATTACTGTCGCTGCCTTGAAATCCCGATGATCCGGACAGCGTGAACTTTGGAAACAGATCCGCCGTCGCCACACCGATCCGGGCAGTCGCCGCGTGAATCCGGGCTTCGGCACTCCGGATATCCGGGCGTCTGCGGAGAAGCTCTGAAGGAACCCCGACAGGAACCGACGGCGGCGCTGCCGGAATTGGAGACGGCACACGCAATTCGGGCAGCAGCGTACCGGGCTCTCGGGCAATCAGTAGACTGAGACTGTAAATGGCCTGCTGCGCCGAAGACTCCAGCAGCGGTATCTGCGCGGCGGTGCTAGCCGCCAGGGCATCGGCATTGACCGTATCCAGTGCGCTGCTCAGCCCGGCTTGATATTTTTTTCGTGTCAGCCCGGCATTGTGCTGCTGAGCCGTCAGGTTGTTGCGGGCAATGATGATTTGCTGCTGATACCCTCGAAGGTTGATATAATTGACAGCGGTTTCGGCAGCCAGTGTCACCCGTATGCTGTTTCGATCTTCCTCGGCCGCCAGCAGATCGGCGTCCGCAGCTTCCACACCGCGGCGAACACCCCCGAAAACATCCAGTTCCCAGGCAGCGTCAAAACCCGTCTGATAGAGGTTTGCGATCACCCCGTCATCAGATACGCCGTTTTTTCCCTCCAGAGTTCCTCCCAGCGATGTCTGACTACGCTGAAACGAACCACCGGCATTAATCGCCGGCCCCAACCCGGAAACTGAAATCCCCCGGACCGCCCGGGCCTGACGGATACGGGCCTGGGCCAGTTTCATATCCAGGTTCGATGCCATGACTCTTTCCACCAGAGAGGCCAGAACCGGATCATCGAAAGACTTCCACCACACAGCCATATCCAAAACTGCCGGAGAAACGGTCTCCGGAGTCGGACCGGCCCAGGCATCCGGAACCGGTGTTTCGATGGGCTGATAATCGGGACCGACTGCACAGCCTGTCACCATACAACATATCAAAACCAGACATGCCAGAACCGGCAAGGATGATCCGATATGTACCTTGATCAACATACAAATACTCCTTATTCTGACAGCAATTTTTGCAATCTCTCATTCGTAGCGCAAGGCTTCGATCGGATTCATCCGGGAAGCCCGCCACGCCGGATAATATCCGAAAATAATACCGACACCGGCGGAAACCAGAACGGCTGCGGCAATCGCCCCCGGTGAATTTTCGATGGGCCAATGCAGAAACAACCGGACCAGTTGCGATCCGCCATGGCCCAGCAGAATGCCGACCCCGCCACCGACCAGACACAGAACGACCGATTCCACCAGAAACTGCCTGAGTATATCCCGTGCCCTGGCGCCGACCGCCATTCGCAGCCCGATCTCACGGGTTCTTTCGGTAACCGACACCAGCATGATGTTCATGATCCCAACCCCTCCCACCAGCAGCGAAATGAGGGCCACACAGAGCAGGAGATTGGTCATCAGCTTCGTCGTGGCCGAAAGGGTTTTGGTCATTTCGGTCATGTCGCGGATGGTGAAATCTTCTGCCTCATCATTGCGTACCCGGTGTCTTTCGCGAAGGGTTGCCGTAATCTGATCGATGGCATCAGGAATTTCTTCCGATGAAACCGCAGCGGTCAAAATCTGGTCGATATTGGTGAATCGTACCGGCATGGGGTTGTTCAGAGCCTGAATCTCCGATTTTGCCGGATACAGACTCTGGCCTCCGGGATAAAGCTTGCTAAGTGTGTTCACCGTAGAAGATGTCTCTGATGAGCTGCTGCTCTGGTTGGTCATGGTCAGGGTCGAGCCGGCGATTCGATACTTGATGGTGGTCCACGGCGCCACCAGGATATCGTCCTGGTCTGAACCCATCATGTTGGCGCCTTTGGCGCCGAGTACACCGACCACCCGAAAGGAAACATTTTTGATGCGGATTTCCTTGCCGACAGGGGATTCGCCCTGAAAAAGCTCCCGGACAAGGGTTTGGCCCAGCATACACACTTTGTTGGCATTCAACACATCCCGGTCAGTGAAGACCTCCCCCTCGGCCGGTTCCATCCAGTCCCGAACATCCAGAAAAGAGGGGGTCGTGCCGGCAATCGCTGCCGGCACCCAGTTCCGGTTGCCGTAAACCACCTGGGTCCGCGCCCGGACCATGGGAGCGGCGCTGGAAACGGATGGGCATTCCCGTAAAATGGCTTCATAGTCTTGAGGGGTAAGGGTCATGACACTGCCGGAACCGAAACTGACGCCACCACTGGCTGCTGTGCCGGGCAGTACCAGAATGGTGTTGGCGCCCATGCTGGCAATGGATTTCTTGATTGCCGAAGACGAGCCATTGCCGATTTCCATCATGGCTATGACAGCCCCCACGCCGATGACGATCCCGAGCGTTGTCAGCAACGCCCGCATGGGATTGCGCCGGAGCGCCTGAAGTGCGGTTCGGACGATTCGATAAATTGTCATGGGATGCCGCCTTCGGAATCCGACATCTCCCCGGCCGTAACGGCATGGAATCCCGGTTCGATCCCACATCCGGCATCATCGACGATGACCCCGTCACTGATTCGGATGATCCGGTCGGCATGTCGGGCAACCATCGGGTCATGAGTCACCAGAATGATCGTAATGCCGTCTTCCCGATTCAGGTGCTGAAACATCTGCAGCACTTCATTGCTGGTATTCGAATCCAGATTGCCGGTCGGTTCGTCTGCAAAGAGGACCGGGGGGCGGTTGATCAGGGCCCTGGCGATCGCCACCCGCTGCTGCTGGCCTCCGGAAAGCTGAGAAGGCTCATGATCGAGCCTGTCTTGAAGACCCACGCGACCCAGCATTTCCCGGCCCCGGCGGCGGGCTTCTCTGTCGGAAATGGTATCGTCCGAATACGACAGCGGCATGATGACATTCTCGAGCGCACTAGCGCGGGGGAGGAGATTGAAACTCTGAAATACAAAGCCCATGCTGCGGTTTCGCAAATTGGCCCGGTCATCCGCGGAGAACCGGCCGACCTCTTTCTGGTTCAGCCAGTATTCGCCGGACGTGGGCCGATCCAGACATCCCAGGATATTCATCAGCGTACTTTTCCCGGAACCGGATGCACCCATCAAGGCCACGAGTTCTCCGGCCGCGATCTGCAAGGATACGCCTTTCAGCACCGGCACCTGCATATCGCCGACATGGTAGGTCTTGAAAATTTGTTTGAGTTCGATAAGTGCCATAACAGGTTATCGTCCACCACCTCGGCCTCTTCCGAACTGCGGGATAAAAGGATTGGCGGTACCGGCCTGACCGGTTGACGGGGTCTGCAATCCCGTCATCACTTCCATGCCTTCGTTGAGACCCTCCCCCTTCACGGCAGTCATGGTCCAATCACTGAGCCCCGCTTTCACACGCAAGGGTTCCAGAAAATCGCCCCGGCGAATCCAGAGTGTCGCGCGTTTGCGGCCATCCGGATACGTTTTTTCGGGTTTTACAGCAACTTTCTGCTCCACTTCCCGACTGCCTTTAGCACCTGCCGCATCCACCGGCTGGCGAAACTCGGGCGCTACCCGATCCACCGGCGGGGTCCACCTGAGCGCAGCATTCGGCACCATCAGAGCGTTATCGACACGATCGATTTCAAATTGCACGTTGGCGGTCAGATACGGCAGGAGCCGGCCGTTTGAATTGTCCGTAATGACTTCGACAATATACGTGATCACGTTCTGACTCATGGAAGCGTTCAGCCGGACTTTGCCGACTTCCCCGCGATACGTTTCTCCGGGGAAGGCATCCACCGTAAAACTGACAGGCAGACCGGGCCGAATCTTGCCGATATCGGCCTCGTTGACGGCCACCCAGACCTGCATCCGTTTAAGATCTTTGGCGATCAGAAACAGGCTCGGCGCACTCAGGCTGGCGACAACCGTCTGACCGATATTGACCCGGCGGTCGATGATCACCCCTTTGACCGGGGACTTGATCGTACAGTAACTAAGATTACGTTGTGCGCGCCGAAGCAATGCCTCGGACTGGGAAACCGCAGCCCTGGCCTGTGCGATCGCAGCCCGGCCCACGGCTACATTGGCCCGGGCCGTTTCATACCCCGCCTGATAGGCATCGTAACTGGTAACAGCCAATGCCTCGGATGGACCGAGCTTCTGCGCCCGTTCCCAGTCCCGCTGCGCCTGGACAAGTTTGGCCTTGAGCTGCTCGATATCGGCTTCGGCTCGGGCCAGAGACGCCTTGTTGATTTCAACCTGGGCTGCGGCCTGGGCCGCCTCGGCTGCATAAAGCGCGTCATCGATCTGAGCCAGGATGGTTCCAGCTTCGACCACGGAACCATAATCAATCGTCTTTCCCGTTTTGTCCTGACCGAATTTCACGATTTGTCCGGCAATCTGTGCGCCGATATCGATCACTTCCTCCGGCTCGACCGTTCCGGTGGCGCTGATGGACACCAGCAGATCACCGCGCGTAACCACCGCCGTTCGATAGGCGGCCGGCGGTTCATTTCCTTTACGCAGATACAGGACAATGGCTATAACGATAAGCCCCAGTAAAACGACCGCAATCACGGTTTTCTTATACTTCATGGTTCAACTTGCTCCAAAGGATCATGCAAAACTCTGTATTTTTTAAAGCCATTTCTTTTTTCGGAAATATGCCAGCATGGTAAGGATCATGGCGATCATCACCCCCCATACCATGGCATAGCCCCATTTCCACTTGAGTTCCGGCATAAATTCGAAGTTCATGCCATACACCCCGGCAATGAAGGTAATGGGAATAAAAATCGTGGCGATGATGGTCAGCACCTTCATCACCTCGTTCATACGGTTGCTGACGCTGGAAAGATAGATTTCCAGCAGGCTGGAGGCCAGTTCCCGATAATTTTCCAACGTATCCACCACCTGAATGATATGATCGTACAGATCGCGGATATAAAACTGCGTTCGTGGCTGGATCAAGCCGATTTCATTGCGAAGTATCGTACTGATGACTTCGCGAAGGGGCCATGCCATTTTTTTTAAAAGCAACAGATCCCTGCGCAGTCGGTGCATTCGCGGCAGGGTTTCCTGGGCATGGTCGGTCAGCAGTTCATCTTCCAGAATTTCGATGCGCTCACCGATCGACTCCAGCACGGAAAAATAATGATCCACCACGGTATCCATCAGAGCATAGAGCAGATAGTCGGGTCCCAGTTCCCGAATACGGCCCAGGGCATTTCGCAGGCGGGTTCGTACCGGTTCGAAAATATCAGTGCTGCCTTCCTGCAAAGAGATGACATAATTTTTTCCCAGGATAAAACTGATCTGCTCAGCAGCAGGCGTCTCATCCTCACCACTCAAGGTGAAGGCTTTCATGACAACGAACATCCCATTTTCAAGCTCTTCCATTTTAGGCCGCTGATGGGTGTTGAGAATATCTTCCAGAAAAAGATGATGAATACCGTAGCATCGACCCAAGGACTCAATGATATCGGGATGGTGAAGACCACTCACATGAATCCATGTCGTGGATGGCATATCCCGGCAGGAAAGGCAGTCTTCGATGCAATCCGTCTGTTTTTCTTCAAGCCGGTCTTTGTCGAAATTGCTTACGGTCAATGCCACGGCATCGGTTTTTTGTTCACCGATAAAAACCAGCGAACCTGGCGGAAGGCCCAGTTTTTCCGAACGGTCATGCATGGCTCCGGTTGTCATGTCTAATCCTTCATCCTTCATACTTCAGGTTTTACCAGCTTGCAATTGCATACGGGCGCATCTTGGAATGATCTGCGGTCATTGTCAATCGAAAGATATCCGCCACAGTCACATCCATTTTTCTTTGAGTTATCGCCAGGTCTCTGATAGCATGATTTTTTCAGAAAAATAACTTCGCTGCGTTATGGGTCGGGAATGGCCGAAAAAGGACGATTCCATCCTCTGCTGCCTTGCGAAATAAATTTTCTGAAGATATATACGGCAATGCCGAATAAATTTTTGTAGCCTCGGTTTTTTTTATTCCGTTATGAATCATCATACAGTCAGCACGCCATGACAAAATCGCTTTACCATAAAGTCGGCATCGCTTCTCTGATCCTCATGGCTTCCGTGTTTTTAAGCCGTGTCATCGGCCTGTTCCGGGAAATGGCCATTGCCTATGCCGGCGGTGCCAGAGGGGATGTGGATGCCTATCAGATTGCATTCGTCATTCCGGAAATTCTCAATCACATCGTTGCCAGCGGTTTTTTATCGGTCACATTTATCCCGATTTTCTCCGGATATCTGGCAGCGGATCGTGAAGCGGAAGGCTGGGAAGTCTTTTCCGTCATCATGAACAGTTTCGGCCTGATGCTGATCGGCTTTATCGGAATTGCCATGGTGTTCGCTCCGGAACTGATCGCCCTGACCGCTCCGGGCATTCACGACCCGATGCTGCTGGCCAAGGCGGTTCGCATGACCCGCATCATCCTGCCGGCCCAATTTTTCTTTTTTACCGGCGGCATGTTCACCGCCGCCCAGTTTGCCAAAGAATCCTTCAGCCTGCCGGCTCTGGCGCCGCTGGTCTATAATATCTGTATCATTGCAGGCGGCATGGCGCTGGGCCCTGTTCTGAAAATGGAAGGCTTTTCCTGGGGGGTTCTGGCGGGTTCGTTTCTTGGCAATTTTGCCATTCAGTATCGGGGTGCCCGGAAAGTCGGCATGCGGTATGCGTCGGTCATCAACTTCACCCATCCGGATTTTCTGGCCTATGTCCGTCTGACCCTTCCCCTGATGGTAGGTCTGACCATGTCGTTTTCAACGGAATTTTTTCTGAAATTTTTTGGTTCCTACCTGCCGGAGGGCAACATTGCCTGCCTGAATTACGGTCTGCGCGTCATGTTCATTCTGGTCGGGCTTCTGGGGCAGGCCATCGGAACAGCTTCCTTTCC
>CAYQKZ010000060.1:0-12925 GCA_964418135.1 uncultured Desulfobacterales bacterium | reverse complement strand
AAAGCCAATTTTTTCACTGGCGGGGTCAAGTGTGTATAAGTGTTAGCCCAGCGGGAGAGGGTTGGGGGGTTCAAAAGTTAAGTTTATGCCCGTCCGCAATAATGAGTATTCCATCATGAAGCGACCAAACGTTCCCCGTTCACCTTGGTTCATACTTCTGGACGGAATATTCATTTTAGAGTATAAACTGCTTTACTACGCTTTTATTGTCTTGATTGGACAATGCGAACCGGATGTGATAGAAAGTGTTCAACTGTATTTTCATGGTAATAAGACATTTCAATCAGGAGCAAAGATAACGCGTGATGTCAACGGCTGCCTGTGGTATCAACTGTGGCGTGTGCCGGCTACATGTCAAGGGCCTGTGTTCGGTATGCGGCGCCGGCACCAGCCCGGAAGCGGCCAGGAAAATTCAGGCGCAAGAGCGGATTATCGGGCAGCCCTGCCCTATTCTGGCTTGTGCTCAGATGAATCATATCGCCTATTGCCTGAGAGACTGCAATGCCTTTCCTTGCGAGAATTTCTCTCAGGGACCGTATCCTTTCAGTCAGAGTTTTTTACAGATGCAAGAACGCAGACGTCAGGATCATTCGAAATCGGAAGCTGCTTCCGCGCCCCGGATTCAGGCGCCGCCGGAATTCTGGGAAGATCTGCAGCAAAGAAATCTGGCTGAACTCTGCGATATCGCCCTGGCAAGACAGGAAACCCCGGACAGTCTGACCATTGATTTTCTGCATACCGAAATGCGTGTTCTTCCTTTCGAACGACGGTGCTATTTGAAACAGGATGGCCAATGGCAGGTAATCGATCATTCCCTTCTGGAACTGCTGATTCTGGTCTATCTCCTTCAAGTGAAACCCGGATGGCTTTTCAACGAAACGATCAGCGTTCAGGATCTGAAAGATGCCCATTTTTTTCAGGGCCCGCACGAGTTTAGAACCGATCAGGTGCTGGAGCGTTTCGCGCATAATTTTGATGGGTTTCGCCAGGCAGCCGAAAAATTCGCAGGAATCCGCCTGACCATGGCGGACATGGCCTACAAACTCCGGCCGTTTCCGAAAATCCCCTTATATTTTCTATTGTGGAAAGGAGATGAAGAATTTCCTCCCCGGCTGTCGGTACTCTTTGACCGTTCCATCGAACGGCATCTTTCGGCGGATGCCATCTGGGGATTGGTCAATCTGGTCTGCGATCTTTTTACACGGTCATAGGAGCGGGGTTGAAGTCTGCCCCTCCGGCATATTTGCGCAGACACGATCAAAACCGTTCAATGAGTCTGTCGATTAGAAACGTACTCTCCCGCATGGCCTGTTCACCAAACGGGCCAAACCATTCGGCGATCTTCCGGAATTCGTTCTCGAACAGCTCCTTATCGGCATTTTCCAGCATGTCCAGGTTCTCCCCCACGGATACCAGAAAATCCTTCAACAGCTCCCGCCGTTCTTCAGAAGCAAAGATGATCTCGGAATACAGCTCGGCATCCTGCGCGAACAATCGGCCCACCATGCCGAGTTCCAACCGATAAATCGGGCTGGAAAACTCCAGGGTTCGGGAAATTGAAACCTGTCTTCTTTTCAGGAACTGGCCGAACGCAAATGTGGCGAAATGGCGGAGTGACTGAACGATTCCCATGATGTCGTCATGCTCTGGAGCGCCGGAGCGGACAATGACACCGCCCCAGGCCGCAAACTGATCCAGCACCCACTGGCAGGCGGCATCGTCCCGTCCGGGAGTCGCCACAATGATCTGTTTGTCGAGACTGGATGTCGTGGGGCCGAATAACGGGTGCAGACCGATTACCGGACCGACATGGGCGTTCAGCATGGCGTCGAGCGGTTTCACCTTGATACTGGTAATGTCGCAGAGTACGACCTGCGACGGCAAAAAAGGAGCGATGTCCCGAATGATCCGACAGGAAATCGCGATAGGCACGCAGATCATCGCCAGATCAATACCATCGCACAAGGACCGCACTTCCGACCAATTGTCTTTGTCCAGAATCCGGACAAAGTACCCGGCCTGTCGAAAACAGGATGCAAAATATCGCCCCATTCCTCCATTTCCACCGACCAGAAGAACAACCCCGTCGGAACGAACGGAGGACCGGGCCATGCTGCGGGTCTGTGATTCACGGGACCGGCGAATGATAGAACGATAGATTTCCTCGATGAAATCCGGGTCGAGCCCCATATCCTTGGCCTGCTGTCTGCGCCGGAAAATCAAATCTTCTTCTCGGGCCGGATGATAGACTGGCAGATTATGAGCTTTTTTCAGCGCAGCCACCCGGTCGACGACATGCTGCCGGTCTGCCAGCAGAGAGACAATCCGGGTGTCTATGGCATCAATATCGTTACGCAGTCCGCCAAGTGCCCGATCGATATCGGTATGTCGGTTATTATAATTTTTCATGAAATTGGACGCTTCAGTTTTTCTACCACACGAATCACCTATTTCCTCCAATCAGGTTTCCCAGATTTCCCAACACCGAACCTTCCTCGGAACTGCCACCGCGCTGGGGTGCCGCCCGAAGCATTCTGCCGGCCAGCCGGGAAAACGGCAGGGATTGCAGCCAGATCAGTCCAGGTCCCTGAAGGACGGCAAAAAAAAGCCCTTCTCCGCCGAAAAGCGACGTCTTGATGTTTCCGGCCTGCTGAATATCGAATTGAACACTGGGTTCAAACGCCACGACACATCCGGTATCCACATGAAGGGTCTCTCCTGCGGAAAGCCGGCGCTCCATTACCGTTCCACCGGCATGTAGAAAAGTCATCCCATTGCCATCGAGTTTTTGCATGATAAAACCTTCACCGCCGAAGAGACCGGTCAAGATTTTACGCTGGAAATAGATGCTGATGCTGACCCCTTTGGCGGCACATAGGAAACTGTCTTTCTGACAGATCAGACACCCACCGACCGTTGACAGTTTTATCGGCAGAATGTTTCCGGGATAAGGCGCACCGAATGCCACATGGGCTTTGCCTGCTCCGGTATGGGTAAACACCGTCATGAACAGGCTTTCTCCTGTCAGAAGCCGTTTACCGGCACCCAGAAGTTTATCCATGAAGCCGCCTCCGCCCCCACCGGAACCATCTCCAAAAATGGTTTCCATTTGAACCAGGCTGTCCTTGTACATCATGGCTCCGGCTTCCGCAACCGCGCTTTCTCCGGGATCCAGCTCGATATCGACGAACTGCATTTCCGATCCCATGATTTTATAGTCGATTTCATCGGCGAAACTGCCCCCCCCAATAGGCGGCGGATTCATGGACGGCGGGTTAAACGCATACAGTTCCGGAACCTGAGACATAAGTACCCAGGAAGCAAAACCTTCTCGCCAGGCATAACCGCTTGCATTCTGTCGAACATATTGAATGGCCTGTTCCGTTTCCATGGGGCCCGTCTGATTGCCGTCGTAACTGAGATACCACTGGGTCATATTTCCTCCTGTTTCAGTATTTATAAGCATACCACATACCGAGCGAATGTGTATCCGATTGGTGATATCCTATTATAATTTTAAAAAATATCCAAAGATTTATTTATTTTTTCACCCGCATTCCGTTGAAGAACACCGACCGATGACGAAATGAACGACACATTTCGAAAAAATAGCAATCGTTGGATGATTCTCTAAAGATTTGCGTTTTTACATATTTCTTGACTTTCATCTCCAAGTCGGTAAATTCATAAATCATACGCATATACTTTTTCGAAAACAGGTACCCCGTGCAAACTCTCGAATCATATTTAGAAGAAAATGAATCGGCTCCGATCCAGCCGCAACCACAAGAATATGGTGAAGTGATCAAGATGATGCTGCGCGACAATGTTCTTACGCAGAATCAGATGCAATATGCCTTAAGAGTACAGGCCAAACTCAAAACGCCGGAGCCGATCCTGAATGTTCTCAAAGAACTTCGGTATGTCACCGATGAGCAGATTCGACAGACGGTTCGCAACCACATCACCTCCATCCGGATCGGAAACCTCCTGGTGGAACTGGGATTGATCAAACCCTCCGACCTCGAAGCGGGATTACATCTTCAGGCTGCGGAAAAGCCCAAACGAAAACTCGGTGAAATCCTGGTAGCCCACAATTTTATCGATGAACGAAAAATGATCGATGTCCTTTCCTTGCAGCTGGGCTTTTCTCTGGTGGATCCCGAGTTTGCCGATATCGATCGCGATCTGCTGCGTCGCGCCCCCCAACCGATTTGCCAGAAGCATTATTTTATCCCTATCCGAAAAGAAGGGGCATCCGTGGTGGTTGCGTTTGCCGACCCGCTGGACCATCGAGACATCGCACAGGCCCGCGAACTTTTTCAGTGCGACATCATTGTTGCCATTGCCAGCAAGAAGTCCATTCAATCCGCCCTGCGGCAACTGAAACCAACCGACGATTCCCGCCAGGCCTTGACAGCCCAGACCGAGTCCGTGATTTCCCTCGTTGAAGATATTCTCGTATCGGCCATCAACGAAAAAACGGTCAGCGACATTCACATCGAACCGATGCGCGACAGGCTGCGTGTCCGGTTCCGCCTGGATGGTGTTCTGATTCATCATCGGGATTATCCCGCCCGATTGATACCGGCCATCACCAGTCGCATCAAGATTCTCTGTGAGGCCAACATCGCCGAAAAAAGACGGCACCAGGGCGGCCGTATCGTTTTTACCATCGATGGCCGCGAAATGGATATTCGGGTTTCGTTCTATGTCACAATCCATGGTGAAAAAATCGTCATGCGATTGTTGAATCGTCAGAACGAGCTGTTGCAGATAGAGGATCTGGGTATGCAGCCCCGCATGCTGGATCGTTTTCGACTGGATGCCCTGGATACGCCCAGCGGGGTTCTGATTGTAACGGGACCCACGGGTTCCGGCAAAACCACGACGGTCTATAGCTGCATCAATTATCTCAATAACCCGGAAACCAGCATCATTACGGCCGAAGAACCGGTAGAGTATATCATCGAAGGCATTGCACAATGCTCGATCAATCCGAATATCAATCTGACATTTGAAGAGACCCTTCGTCATATCGTCCGGCAGGACCCGGATATTGTCGTCATTGGTGAAATTCGCGATTCCTACTCTGCAGAAGTGGCCGTACAGGCAGCGCTGACCGGTCACAAAGTGCTGACCACTTTTCACACCGAAGACAGCATCGGCGGATTGATCCGACTCCTGAATATGGATATCGATGCATTTCTCATTTCATCGACAGTGATTTGTGTTGCAGCCCAACGACTGCTGAGACGGGTCTGCAACACCTGCGCAGAATCGTACAAACCGACGATTTCAGACTTGATCCGTCTGAACTACACACCCAAGGACGTTTCCAGCGCCACGTTCAGAAAAGGACGCGGCTGTTCCAAATGTCGGCATACGGGTTATGCGGGACGGATAGCTGTCTATGAATTATTGATTCTCAATGAAGATGTGCGGGATGGTCTCATTGATCGCAAAACCAGCCACCAGATTCGAAAGATCAGTATCGATTCCACGGGTCTTGTAACCCTGGTGGAAGACGGCATTCTCAAGGCAGCCAGCGGCATCACCACCATCGACGAAGTGTTGCGCTGTCTGCCGCGACTTCACAAACCGAGACCACTGATGGAAATTCGACGATTGCTGGGAGATTAAGTGGAAAAAAACAATTCATTTCTAGAAATCGTTCAGTCTTATTTGAACAGCGACAAAGCCGTACTGCCGGTGTTCAGCCAGACCGGACTGCGTGTTCAACAGGAACTGGCCAAAGAAGATCCTGATCTGCGCACCATCGAAAAGCTTATCAGCAGCGACCAGGCATTGACCACTCAGGTACTTCGGACAGCCAATTCCGCTTTTTTCAGAGGATTGAGCAAAGCCAATTCGATCCGTGAAGCCATCATCCGATTGGGAACCAATGAAGTCGGCAATATCATCACTCTGTGTACTCAGCAAATTCATTACCGTTCACTGGATCCCTTCATTTTCGATCTGATGAAACGACTCTGGCAACATTCAGTGGGATGTGCGATCGGCTCCCAGTGGCTGGCCCGTCAACTAAAATTCCAAACCCTGGTTACGGAAGCGTTCACGGCAGGCCTGCTTCATGATGTCGGCAAATTGCTGATCCTGAAAGTCATCGAAGTCCTGCTCCGCTCAAAATCCATCAGTGTTCGGCCATCCGAATCCTTTATTATCGAGGCGCTGGATACTCTGCATACCGAACAGGGCTGGCATCTGAGTCAGAAATGGAACCTTCCGGATGCATACAGTCATGTCATCCGTTCCCATCATAACCCCGAGCTGAATTCCGGAGACATCCTGTTGATTATGGTGCGACTGGCCAACAAAGCCTGCAACATGATGGGAATCGGCCTTAACACCGATCCGGATATTTCACTTGAAACCACGTCTGAAGCCAGTCTGATGGGCTTGAACGGGATATTTCTGGCACGGTTGGAGATTCAGCTCGAGGATTCGCTGGTCTTCTCCAAGCAGGAATGATCATTTTACTTTAGGCAATTCACATGAATCAATCTACCAGCGAGCGGTATATTTAATTTACATGGATGAACGGAATATACATGATAAAATCTGATGTATTATGCCTCGTCATGACTGCAACATTCGCACTCGGATCCATACCACAAATCAAAATCATGACCGAGAGCATATTCTGAAATGTCGGCCCGGTTTTTAAACCAATCCGAAACAAATTCCTTGTCGCCGGCATCCGGGCAGGCATACCGCTGACTTTTGACGATGATCCCCTCCCAGGAATCATCAGCAGAAGATCCTCCGCCAAAAACCAGCCCTTTCGACGCAATGGCATCCAGAAACGCCTCCATAAATTTGTCGAAATCCGCTTCCGAAAGTTGCTTGGGTTTCCAGGTAATTTCAAATCCAGTTTCCTGAAATTCTCCCAAATTCAGTTTTTTTCTAAGACGTTTTTTCATGAACAACTCCTTGTTATGTGGATAATTATTATTCGGTATATAAGAGACATTCTTCATACACAGAGACGATATATATGGCTGATATTGGATAAACAGCGATCGATCAGGATTTCTGCCAGTACGGATTGATGATATCCTCAAAAATGGACATCGCTGCTTCTGCGCCCTGACCCGCAGCCGTAACAATTTGCTTGTAACCGCCTTCGACATCTCCGGCGGAATAAATCCCAGCCATACTGGTACGGTGTTTGGCGTCCTTCTGGATATAGCCGTCCGGCGTCAGGGCTACGCCGACTTTTTTGGCCAATTCAACAGCAGGTTCATAGCCGATGGAAAGGAAAACGCCATCAACCGCCAGAGAACGGGTTTCACCGGTCCGGGTGTTTTTCAGGCTGATGGATTCGACCCTTTCCTTACCGACGATTTCCGAAATTTCCGTATTCCAGAGGATGGGGATTCCGCTTGTGGTCAACTGCCGAACCAGAAATTCCTGAGCCCGAAGACTGTCTTTGCGATGAACCAGGGTAACATCTACGCCCATATGCTGCAAGTAAAGCGCTTCGGTAACCGCACTGTTCCCCCCCCCTACCATGACGACTTTACGGCCCTTGAACAATGGCCCATCACACGTGCTGCAGTAACTGACCCCTCTTCCGGACAGCCGTGATTCGCCGGGAACATTCAGATGCTTGTGGCTGGCGCCGGTTGCCAGCAACAGGGTCTTGGCCCGAAACCGGCGTTTCCCGGTGGTAACTTCGAATGGATTTCCGGGAATTACATCGATCACTTCTTCTCCGGGAAAAATCTGAACATACTCCAGGGCATGGGTCACCATGATATCCACCAGGGTTTTGCCGCCAACCTGTTTAAATCCTGGATAATTCTCGACTACAGGTGTAGTGGCCACCTGCCCGCCCAGGACGTTTCGCTCGACAATGGCGGCTTTGAGACCGCTTCGCACCGCGTAGATACCGGCCGTAAGTCCGGCAGGCCCGCCTCCCACGATCAATAGATCGACATCCACCATTTCCGCATCACTGTCCGGGATAAACACCGTCTGAGGTTCCATCCGGCTCAGTGACAGGGCGAAGATTTCCTCGGCCTGAGCCCCCATTCCAATCAGCACATCGTTGGCAAATGCCTGCGGTACACTGTGAGCGGCATACTGATGGGCAATTTCCGGCTGAGACTGAATATCGATGATTTCAAGCGATATCAGCTCCGGTTTTTCGATCACGGCTTTTACGGCATTGACCGCCTGCTGTGGACAATATGGGCAACTCGGGCTGACAAACACCTTGATTTGGCGTACCGAATCGATTTTTGAAATGACTTTTCGGGATTGATCGCTGAGACCACTGTGTCCGCTCCCCACCATCAAGATGGTTTCCAGAAACGTTTTGGCCTCCTCACCCAAGGGGGCTCCCAGCCAGCGGATACCATATCGGTCCGGTGCGATCAGCAGCGTCGGCGCATATTCGACCTGATACTTCGTCGCCATTTCATGGTCGAGATCATATTCACGAAGCCGGATTCTCGGTGTCATTTCGCGGAACGCGCGGACGACCTGCCGGGTGCCTTCGGCAAAAGCATCCTCCCGGCCTTTTCTTATGAAAAGCAACAGATCGATGTCATGGGGCATTTTTTCAAAAGTCGTCTGCAACTGTTTGATAAAGTCAGCCTGCTGTCGGCTGCTGGGTTCTGGATGTTCATGATTTATAGAAAATTCCTCCAAAATCCGGTTATCGAGATGAAAATAATCTTGTAGAGCGATTAACTTTCAGTATTATCGGATGGCCTTCGGTGGATAATCCCCTCGGCCAGTGCCATGTCTTCCGGCGTGGTGATCTTGATGTTCAGCCGTGAGCCCGGAAGAATCCGGACCTTTTGTCCGATCCGCTCGACCAGCATGGCATCGTCCGTGCCCATGAAACAATCCGATCGGGCCTTTTCATGGGCTGTTCGGATCAGATCGAGCGCAAACGCCTGCGGCGTCTGCGCCATCCAGATGGTATTTCGATCCAGCGTACATTCGATTTCACCTGATTTCACCTGTTTTGCCGTTTCCGTCATCGGCATACCGATAATGCAGGCTCCCGAAATCCGAGCTTCGGCAACACAGGATTCGATCATTGGGTGAGAGACAAAGGGGCGGACCGCATCATGAATCACCACAACATCACAGGTATGAGCAACCGCCTGAATCCCCCGATACACCGAATCCTGCCGTTCGATACCGCCTGAGACCAGATGCATTTTTTTCCGAGGAGTCAACGAGGCTATCCATTTTTCAGAACAGACGGTCATGTCATCCTGTGGAACGACCAGAACAATATCGTCGATAGAGGAACAGCCATTGAAGACTTCCAGCGTCAGGCAGACAATGGGTCTGCCCGCCAGCAGCATGTACTGCTTGCGGACATCGGAGCCCATCCGAATCCCTTTTCCTCCGGCAACGATTATGGCTGAAACAGACATCGACAGACTTTCAATAAAGGGTGCAGGGTACAGGTATCAGGGGGCAGGTAAAAAAGCTGTACCCTGACACCTGTACCCTGATTTCTGATTTATCTTAAATATTTCAATTCTTTCGGCAGGGGAACACCTTTTCCCATCGTATCTTCTCCATAGTTCACAGCCGCCAGAATTTCGATATCCGCCAGGGCACGGGTATCCCCTTCAAAGATCACTTCCGTAACATTTTCCTTATGGATTTTTCCACCAGCCCATTGAATATCCAGAACGCTGCTGGCATCGAACCGGTCCGCACCGACACAGAGTTCGACCTGTCCGCCGTAGTACTGAACGATTTTTGCAACCAGTAGACTGGGGCGACTGTGAAAACCCAGCGTCACCGGAATGCCGACTTTGATCGTAGCTCGTTCGATATTCTCGTTCAGAATTTCTCGTGCCAGTTTTTTTCCGTTATTCAGAAAGTGACAGGCATAATACAGTCCATAATTGATGGTCCGGTCCAGCAGGACTTCCGGGTCCACCAGGGCAGACAGTTGTTCCTGAACAATTTTATAGGTATTCTTGTATCCGGCTTCATGCAAATGCCGCTCATACAGATGAAGCAGTCGTCCGGTGAACTGAAGCAGATGAAAAACGGCTGAAAAATGGCCGCGCAGATCCGTCAGTTTTTGCTTTGAGAACCGATAGCCCCCATGAATCACATAGGTATCGAACGAAGACTGAAGATTGTGTACCAGCATCTCGAATCGGCGAATTTCGACTTCATTGACTTTTTGAGGAACGATGGTTCGAATTTCCTGGATGTCATAAGGTTCATAAAAGCCCAATTGATCAAAGTTGCCGGCAATACTGAGAAACTCGCTGGCAATTTTTACGATATGCTGTTTCTGCTGGTTTTTATCCATATCGTCGATATCGGATTCCAGCATTTCACAGGTGGTTGCTGTTGGAAAATCAGAAGGCTCATAACCTTTGTCCGGAATGGGAATATTCAATCTGATGGCTTCTTGCAGGATTGCCGGCGCCAGTTTTACCAACGACGAATTCAGAAATGTCTGTGCCACCTGACCCTGTGCTTCGAATTCCGTCGTATTCCCCAGCCCATAAAAACAGAGGCGGTTATAAATATGTTTCTGGGAGTAGCTGGCAATGCTGAGATGAATGATGGCCGCGGTAAGTTCTCTGAAATAGTACCAGTTCTTGTTGTTCTTGGCGCCATGAAAATCCAGAAAGTCTTCCAGGAGTTTGGTAGCCGCCGTCAACTTGGAATACAGAACCTTGGTGAACAGATTCTGTTGGGTCTGATATCTGGAAATATATAAACAGCATTTGAAAAGATCATGGGCGAAAAACTGCGTTTTTTCGATAAAAGGAATGTCGCAAGAGGGATCTGACAAGCTGATAATCTCCTTGTTATTTCTACATCATATCTTTCTGGGTTTCTGAAACGGTCTGATCGAGCTTCTGCTTCAATGCCAGGGGCAGTCCTTCGATATCCACATTCAAGAACCCCCGCACAATCGTGGAAACGGCAGATTCTTCATCGAGCCCACGGGCCATGAGATATTCGATCTCCCGCTTGTCGATTTTTCCTACCGCCGCCTCGTGGGACATTTCCACCCCCGGCACATAGCCGGACAATTCCGGAATGGCATGCATCAGACCGTTGTTCAGAATCAGTCCCTTGCACTCCAGATGTGCTTTGATGCCGGCGACCTTTCCGATCAGATCGCCTCGGGCGATAATGGTACCGCCGGTCGTAATGCCTCTGGAAATGATTTCGGCACGGGTTTCCGGAGCACTCAGTATCACCCGCGACCCCACATCCAGATGACTTCCCCGACCGGCGACCAGGATGCTGTTGAATCGGGCAACCGCACCCCTGCCTTCCAGATGGGTGATCGGAAACATCTGAAGCGAACCGACGGGTCTTAAAGAGATATAATTGGATACGATGACGCCACCTTCCTCGACACGGGTGACAGTCCTCGGGCGAACATTGATATTTTCTCCCCAGTCATGAATCATGGTAAAGGTGAGCTTTGCCCCTTTCTTGATATAGAATTCCGAAACGCCTACATGCAACCCGGAAACCAGGTGCGGAGCCGTGGCACAACCCGTGATGATGTGCAGTTCGGAATTTTCTTCGGCAATGACGATGTTGTGAACATGCTGGGAAAACTTTTCGCTGGCGATGTAGAGACAGGCCTGAACCGGATGAAGGGATTTTACTCCGGGAAGCGACCGGATAAAATATCCTTCATGGGGTTTTTCTTTGACGCGGCTGGTGAATTGATCACTCTCCGGATCGACATTTTTCCAGATATAGTCTTCCAGCCATGCATGCTGTTTCCGAGCCGCTGAAATCCCCATTATCTCGACCCCAGGCTGACAGGTTTTACAGTGAACCACGGATCGATCCATCTGGATAAAAGAGCCGCTTCGCCCACTTTCAGAAGGATCGACGCCGACATTCAAAAATTGCTGAGCGTCCTCGGCATCCATCCGGGTTAATTCGTTAATATACGCATGCGGGAGGGCGTCGTCCCGATAGCTGTTCAGGTCCACCCTTTTTTTATCTACATCTGACATCGCACACACTCCTCATATCCATATTCCCGAATCCATTTCAGGATTTCCCTTGCATTTCTCGAACAGCACAGAACCCCGTTATAAAGGACCTGACCTTTGTCGGCATTGATATAATCCAGGATATGACCAGTATGGGTAATTACCAATGCGGATTTGGAGCGATCTCCGACGATTTCCCGGTGGGGTTTCAGACTCGGTCGTTTGATACCCCTTCGAAGCAGGCTGTTGATGGTGTCTCCGAGCAGAACGATACTTTCCAGGTCCACGCCGGATTCCGGTTCATCCAACAGCACCAAATCCGGCTGCTGTGCCATGAGCTGAAGGAGTTCGGAACGTTTGATCTCCCCTCCGGAAAAATTGTGATTCACATCTCTTTCCAGAAAATCCTGAAACTTCAACTGGGCAGACAGCCCATCGACATCCACGGAATGACCCCCGGCGCAGATTTCGACCATGGCCCGGGTTTTCAGGCCCTTGATGGTCGGCGGACGCTGAAACGATATACCGATTCCCATGTGAGCCCGTTCGTAAATCGGCAGATAAGTGATATCCTGTTTTTTGAAGGTGATTTTTCCATGTGTGACCACGTAACCGGAGAACCCCATGAGTGTCATCATCAGGCTGGTTTTACCCGAACCGTTGGGACCGAAAAGAATGTGGGTCTCTCCTTCTGGGATATGCATGTTCACATTCTTCAGAATGGGTTTTCCGCCAACCTCAACCCTGAGTTCTTCGATCAACAACATAAATTCTCTCCTGTCTCTTCCCTGGTGAATAAGATGGCCGAAGCAGCCCGTAAGCCGAATCCTGTATCCGCAGTCGGTTACCCGGCTGCGGCTGACGATCATTCCTCTATGGGCGCCTGTTGCCAGGCGCCTCGTGCAACCTACCCGGGAGCTCGGACGGGCCGCCCT
>CAYQKZ010000059.1:0-13033 GCA_964418135.1 uncultured Desulfobacterales bacterium | reverse complement strand
TATGGCATCTTTTTCTTTTTTCTTGTCTGGTTAGGCAGACAACACCTTATTGAAGTGATCCGTCAGTCCTTCGGTTTTTCTTCCGATGTCAGCACTACTGACGAATGGATTTCTTTGAAGACGTCTTTTTGGGGTCTTATCATCTGTTTTTCAGGGCTGATTGCCTGGTGCCACTATTTCGGTATGCCTATTGGGGTTGCGGCTCTGTTTCTCCTTGCCTGTTTTATGGTCATGATTGTTGCCACACGGGTGATCTGCCAGGGCGGAATCGCTTATTTTACACTGACTGCCGCACCGATTGATGGTCTTACGGCTTTTTTCGGCCCCAGGCTTTTCAGTGGTGCCGGCATTCTGATGGCAGCAGTCATCCAGAAAGTTCTTTTTGTGGATTTGCGTGAATCGCTGATGCCGTCACTTCTCCATGCTGGAAAAATTACCAACCGGCTGAACCGTCAACGATTGATCATCAGCGGAATCGTTTTTGTTCTGGTAATCGGCGTATGTGTATCCTTTTTTTCAATGCTTTTTCTATGCTACAAATATGGAATTCGCGAACTTGAACTGGATTGGGCCACCCGAACAACACTCGGTGTTTACGACAACATCCAGTCATATATGAGTGCGCCGCCATCCCGATCCAACTGGGTTCTTATTTTTTCATTGGCAGGCGCTGCCGTGATGACATGCCTCGTCATCTGCTATCACCGGATTTACTGGTGGCCGATCCATCCCATCGGTTACCTGACTGCGTACAGTTCCGCCATGCGAATTCTGTGGTTCAGTTTTTTTCTGGGGTGGATTTGTAATGCTCTTTGTATGCGATATGGCGGAGTTTCTCTGTTCAAGAAACTCCGGTATTTTTTTATCGGGCTGATTATCGGCGATTTTTTGATGGGTGGAATCTGGGCGATTGTCGGTCTCTGGGGAAATACCAGCTATCTGGTGCTACCCGATTAACCGGTATCGACCATCGTCACGATCTGTATTTGAATAATCAGTAATCCTGAATGGATCAGATAAATTCATGTATGAAGATAAAGAACTCCAAGAATATAGAGACCTACTGACCGCTCCGGACCATTTTGAAGAAGGATTCGACTGGAAAACCGTCATCGGTGCCATTTTCATCGGATTTCTCATGATGCCCGGAAGTATGTATCTTCAACTGGTCATTGGAACCGGCATTGGCCCGGCAGCCCGTTGGGTGACGATCATTCTGTTTGCCGAAATCGCCCGTCGTTCTTATACCGATCTGAAGCAGCAGGAAATTTTCATCTTGTATTACATGGCCGGTGCCGCGCTGGCTTCGCCCTTTCAGGGTCTGCTGTGGAGTCAATATCTGGTGCAGTCCGATGCTGCAAAAATGCTGGGACTTACCGAATACATCCCCGAATGGGTTGCACCGGCCGGCGATTCATTGTCTCTGGTTGAACGCACCTTCTTTCATCGAGATTGGATGATACCCATTCTTCTGCTCATCGGATCCCAGGTTATCCAGCGGATCGATCATTTTGGCCTGGGATATGCTTTGTACCGCATCACATCGGATGTCGAAAAATTGCCTTTTCCCATGGCGCCGGTGGGCGCTTTGGGGACAATGGCGCTGGCGGAATCCACGGAAGACCGGCAAAAAGGCTGGAAATGGCGTGTATTTTCCATCGGTGGGGTTATCGGTCTGTTTTTTGGAGGTGTTTATGTGCTTTTACCGACTGTTTCCGGCCTGATATTCAATGAACCTATCCAGTTGATTCCCATTCCCTGGATCGAGTTGACCCGGCGTACCGAAGAAATTTTACCGGCCGTTGCAACGGGCATCCAGCTCGATCTGGGATTACTTTTTATAGGAATGGTTCTGCCCTTCTGGGCTGTGATCGGCGGACTGATCGGGTTGATCATCACCATCATCGCCAACCCGATTCTGTATCATCACGGCATTCTGCAACGCTGGCACCAGGGCATGGAAACCGTAGACACGATTTTTGCCAATAATTTCGATTTTTATATGAGTTTTGGCATTGGCCTGGGTCTGGCGATTGGCTTTATTGGAATCTGGCATGTTATCGGTTCCTTCCGAAAAAGTGCTGTCGGCAACCGCGGAAGCTTCAAAGACCTGTTCAACCCCCCGGCAGGCAGAGGAGATTTCAATTTCTGGATCGCCATCGGCATTTATGTATTTTCCACCCTTTCTTATGTCTGCCTGTGTACCTGGCTGGTCCCGAATTTTCCCTGGATATTTTTTCTGGGGTATGGGTTTATTTATACACCTTTCATCTCATACATCACCGCGCGCATGGAAGGCATAGCCGGCCAGTTTGTCAATCTACCGATGGTCAGGGAAGCCAGTTTCATTGCCGGAGCCAAATTTTTTGGTTATCAGGGAATTGAAATCTGGTATGCACCGATTCCAATCCATAATTATGGCAAGGCAACCGTCGATTTTCGTGAAATAGAATTGACCGGAACCAGTATCCGTGGCATCATCAAATCGGAAATGGTTGTTTTTCCCGTTGTCATGATTGCCAGCCTGCTGTTCTCTCAGTTTATCTGGCGGCTGGCGCCGATTCCTTCCAGCAGTTATCCGTATGCTCAGAAACTGTGGCACCTTCAGGCGTTGAATACGCTGTTGATGCAAACATCCACACTGGAAGGAAACTCGCTGTTTTATCAGGCACTCAATGGCATATATGTTTTAGCCGGCATGGGGCTCGGTGTTGTCACCTATATGATTTTATCTTTGTTCGGGCTTCCTACGCTGCTGGTGTACGGTGTAGTCCGGGGACTGGGTCAGAGCGCTCCCCATGGATTGATCCTTGAACTCATCGGCGCAATGCTCGGCCGATATTATTTCCTAAAGCGATATGGGAAGATGTGGCGGCAGTACGCACCCGTGCTTCTGGCAGGTTTTTCCTGCGGAATGGGGTTGACCGGCATGTTCGCCATGGGATTTGCGCTGATCTTGAAATCATTGGGAAGGCTGGCTTATTAATTAGAGATGAGGGTTATTATGAATAAAAAACTGTTGTCCCTTATTATTATCGGCATCGGGTTTGCTTACGGATCGTGTCTGGCGGAAGCTCCCAGTCAGGTGGCAGGATTCAAACTGGGAACGGATATTTCTGTTTATAAAGATCATGTAGACATGAACACGGCGTTGCCCATCCGTTACGCGGAGTCCATTTCCGAAGTGGAAATCAAACAAACCGATTTACTGGCCAGCGGCCTCATTGCCTATGGAACCTGTGCCGATCCAGGAAAAGTGGTTCGCATCAAACTCAAATATGCCAATTCCAGCAGGGATTTCTATGATAAATTACTGGCCCGGTTCCAGAAAAATTTTGGAAAACCCGATGAATGGCGTGGAGATCCTTTCCATATCGTCATTGCATGGAAATGGTCTTTCACAGACAAAGCAAATAATCGCATCAGCTTAATATTACAGCATAATAAACTGGATACCGATGAAAAAATCGGCAATTCGATCAAGCTGACACTTACCAACGCCATCGATAAAGAACGTCAATGTTATGAAAAGGCCCATCCCGGAACCACCCCGCCATCGATCCCCTCACCGGTTCAGATTGACTGGGACATGCTGGTTCCTCGATAGAAGCGCACTCTGAGAATAAGTATCGTTAATTTATAGTGGATACAGTGTCTCATCAGAACCGATGGAATCAAATTGCGTGGAATGGTATCTCTTTTTACAAACCCGACAGGTGGGAGATAGCAACCATCGGACAAAATTATCTAATGATCGGTTCGCTCCGGCATCCCCAAATGGAACTGACCTGGGAAGTTGCCGGCAAACGACCTTTATTTCCACAAGACATCAAAAAACGACAATTTCGAATTTTCAAACAGCACCTGACGGGTGTGGATGTGTGGACACCTTTTACAGACTGGACTGAGGCATTATCTGCTTATGAAATCACCGGTTTTTTCTGGAAACGACCGGAAACCATGTGCTTCGGAGTGATTGTTTCCTGTACGAGCTGCAACAGGGTGTCACTGATTCAGTTTTTTCAAAATGCCGATGAATCGAACCTTCTTCACGATATTGCTCCCAGAGTTCTCGCTTCTTTCCGTGACCATACAAACGGAAACGATCAACAGTGGGCTGTTTATGACATCCGCATGACCCTTCCAGGAGATTTTCGGGTAAAGTCGTACCGGTTCTCTCCAGGCTTCATTGAAATGCTTTTTTTATCTCAGAATCAACAGATCCGCTTTTATCGCTGGAGCCCGGCTTCCGTGCTGCTTTCAAACAGAAACCTGATTGATTTTGCTGAATTGATGAATATCTGTCCGGACGGGAATTATCAGAACACAGAGAACGCCCATCGCATTGAATGGGAGCGCATTCCGTCTGTGGGATTATGGAATGGATTTATCACGTTTCTCTCTGGCAGATTCTCCTACATGAGGGTTCTCATCCGGCATGATCCGGCAAACAATCGTGTCCTGGCCATCACAGCTGAAAGCAGACAAATGATGAATTCCAGCCACCTGGATTGCATATTCTCCAGCTATGAAATCTCCGCAACTTAGTCGCAGCGATGCTTTTTCCTGCATCCCCGTCCGTAGCCCCCTGGTAGTGGAAACCCGACTGAATACGGGGGAAATCCTTTTGTCCTATCCTGAAACACGCACACCCTGGTTTGCAAATTTCCTGCAAAAATTCATGAAGGAATCGGAACAGCGTCGGATGAGAAAACTTCAACTGGATATCCTCGGAACCGGGGTGTGGGAACTGCTGGACGGTACATCTACAGTTATTGAGATCATCGATATGTTTGCATCTATTCATCGACTTTATCCCAAAGAGGCTGAAGTCAGTGTGGCTCTATTTTTGCGGGAGCTGGGCAGAAGAGGAATTATAGGCATGAAACAGCCTACCGAATAAGCTGATTCATCTCAAATATCGGCAGACAGATCGACAGCACGATAAACCCCACCATCACCCCCATGATCAGAATCATGGCAGGCTCAAGAAGTGAGGCCATTCGCATCAATGCAGATTCCACTTCATTTTCGAAAAGCTCGGCCACTTTTTTCAGCAGACCTTCCAAAGATCCGCTTTGTTCTCCAACCTGAATCATCTGAATAAAAAGCGAGGGGAATTGTCGGGTCGCATCCAACGATGCAGCTAGTCCCTGACCCTGTCGCACCTTATCGGAGGATGTTTCGACTGCTTCGGCAATGAGTACATTCCCTGATATATTTTTGACAATACCCAGTGCTGAAAGTAACGAAACCCCATTTTCCAGTAGCAACCCAAGAGTCCGCGCCAATCTGGCGACTGAGAGCTTTCGCAGAAAATCCCCCATGAGCGGAATTGACAGCAGTGTTCTGTCGATGGCATGGCGACCGGATACCGTGTTTTGAATGCGATAAAAACTCAGAATCGTTAAAACAATAACCACGGGAATCAACCACCACCAGACCTTCAGTACATGGCTTGCCCCGATCAGGATTCGTGTCGGCATCGGCAGAACCTGCTTCATATCCGCAAACAATCCGGCGATCGTCGGAACAATATAGGTAATCAGAAACAGCAGAATTCCGGCACCAATAATCGTCATAAACACGGGATAAGTCATCGCGGAGATGATCCGCTGCTTGACCTGTTCCTGCTTTTCGATCATTTCTGCCAGACGGTCCAATACCAGTTCCATAGTTCCGGAAGACTCTCCGGCCTGGATCATATTGATATAGAGAGGAGAAAATGTATTGGGATGGGATAAAAGCGCTTGCGAAAAACTGCTGCCGCCCACGACAGCATCCTTGATTCGTGTAAGCTGATTGTTAAGCTGGGAAGAAAGACTCTGGGAGATCAGAGCATCCAGCGCAGCAACCAAGGGGAACCCCGCATTCATCAGAGTTCCCAGTTGCCGGGTCATGATCGCTATCTCTGAAAGTTTGACCCGATGAAACAGATTATAAAACAAAGAAGGCTGTCGGGAAGTCTGGTTGACAGCTTCCCGGACAGCCACCGGATAATTTCCAACCGCTCGAATTTTCTGTCTGGCACCGGTCGGGCTGTCTGCATCGACAATCCCCGACAGGCTCCTGCCGGTAGCATCGAGCGCCGTATATTCATAAACTGGCATAGAATGTCGTCAATATCGAATCGGGCAGCCTGTAATCCGGCAGAATGAGCATAATAACCCTATTTATTCAACCAAACCCCGGAAAGAGCAAACCAGATTTTTCCATCTGTGGTCGGCACATAATTCAAATCGACCTGATACGATACACCATTAAAAGTCATTTGCGGAATATGCAGAATAAATTTTTCCTCAACCTTGAACAAGGTCGACATATTGCAGGAACTATACGCATCGAGGTTTTCTATCTCTCCATAATTGATCAACCGGAACAACAGTCCGATCTCAGGAATCGGATCATACAGTAAATCGACCCAAACAAAGGCTGTCGAATTAATTATCGGGATATGCAACTGATAATCAGCGGCATCCTGAGACAAAGATGCTGAATTCACCAACTTGTTTTTTCCATCACATGGTCCGTACAATTCGTTGAAAACAGCCAGATAATACTGCGATGACAGATAATGACCATTATCCGGTAACCGAGGACAGTAAACGACAATATAATAGGAACCGGCAGGAACGACTCCGGTTTCCCATATTCCGTTATCTAACGAGCAATCTATATTCTGGTAGGACATCAGGATATTGTTGTCGCGATCCCGAATATCCACCCGATAGGTGCCGACGGTTGTAGATTCTTTACAGTCACCCGCAATCTTGGGAATCGCCGTAGTGAGGAAATTAATGCTGATACGGCTCGAATTGGTGATGGTAAACGCATACCAGTCTTCTTCATAGGGGGAGAAGAGCTGACTTAAGTATACATTGCCGAAACAGATCGCATCAGCATGCTCTTTATCGTTATTGGGTTCTGTTTCAAACTCCAGTTTAGCCATGGAAACAGTGGTGGCTCCGGTTATGGATCCGGAGCTACAGGTAACTACGGCGATACCCACTTCGCGCCCAGAGGTCAGGTAAACATTTATTATACCCGTTGCGTCAGGGGTTGCACTAATTAATGTTGTTTTTCCGTTCGAAAACACCCCCTGCGTCGTCATGAATATCAACGAAGTTCCGGCAGAAACGGCATTACCGGCGCTATCGGTAAGCTTGGCAGCAACGATAGTTTTACTGTATCCATCCGCAGGAATCCATGTGGATGCTGATCCCACCTCGATGTTTGCCGTTGGCCCGGGGCCTGTGAAATTCACATATGTATATCGGGTTACCCCATTGGAACTGGCACTGATCTGGGCAATCCCGACAAATGATCCGGAATATAGATATGCCGTAGCAATGCCATAGATATTTGTAAAGGCTGTGATCGTTTTCAGTGAATTTGAAAAATATCCAAGTGTTGTTGTAAATTCGACTGTAACGCCACTGTTGACTACATTCCCATCGTAATCATATACCGTTGCCGATATCGTTGAATATGATAGTTTATCTGAAGAAATGGAATATAAACTTGCAGACAACACGATATCCACTGCCGGTCCGGGCCCTGTAAAACCAATATTAATATAGCGCATAACCCCATTGGAACTGGCACTGACCTGAGCCGTACCAACTGTAGATCCAGAATAGAGTGCAACAGATGCAACTCCCGATGAATTTGTATATATGGTTATCTCTTTAAGTCTATTAGAAAAATATCCAAGGGAAGTCGTGAAGTTTACCGCAGTACCGCTGATGACCGGCTGTCCTTTCATGTCATACAGGCTGGCCGATATTGTTGAATATGATGTTTTGTCTGAATTAATCGTTAGACTGCTAGCCGTCAACACGATGTCTGCTGTAAGCCCGGACCCTGTAAAGCTCACAAAGACATATCTGTTTATTCCACCCGCGCTGGCACTGATTTGAGCTGTTCCGACCGATCCACCCGAAAACACTTGCACCACAACTACACCCGAAGAATTTGTATATCCAACAACTGTTTGATCTTTGGTCGAAAAGAAACCAAGATTTGTTGCAAAACTAACCGTCACGCCACTGGGAACAGGTTCGCCTTTAGTATTGTATAACGTAGCTGTTATTGTAGAAAATAGCGTTGTATCCGAAGCAGGAAAAGATGAAGGCGCCGCAGTCAAAATGATGGACGCTACCTCCGTGTTCGCAGAACCGATGTTTACAGTTGTAGTCTGGATCACCCCCCCCGACTCGCAGGTAATCACTGCTGTTCCAGATGTTGTGTCGGATATCAATGACACGACAACCGCACCCGTAGCGGTACCGGTATTCGCCGTTATTACGGTGATGGTCTTAGTTCCATTGGAAAAATGACCCAAGGTTGTCTTAAAAGTAACCGGTATGCCAGACTGGGTAATCGGAGTTCCTGTTATATCTTTCAATATCGCAGTGATTGTTGAAGAGCTGATTCCATCAGCGGGCAATGACGTCGGATTTGCAGATAGTGTTATCGCAGCGATAGTGGCTGAAGAACCGATTGTTACATTTGTTGATTGCTTTACTCCACCCGATTCACACACGATAAGGGCAATACCGGATTCTTTTCCGGCTATCAATGAAACAACAACTGTACCACTAGTAGCCGTTGTCACGGTAATTTCAGTTTCATTATTCGAAAAAGTACCGTTTGTTGTTGTAAACTTGACTTCAAGACCGGATTGATCAATCGGAACTCCTGTTATATCTTTCAATATCGCAGTAATTGTTGAAGAGCTGATTCCATCAGCGGGCAATGACGTCGGATTTGCAGATAGTGTTATTGATGAAACTGTTGTTCCAATTCTAACATTTGTTGATTGTTTCACCCCATCCGTTTCACACATGACAAGTGCAATGCCTGATTTTGTTCCGGCAATAAGAGTCACCACTGTCATGCCTGTAATAGGACTAGCAGCTTCCGTTATTACTTCGATTTCTGTCTTATTATTCGAAAATGTACCGAGTGTTGTTGTAAATTTAATCACCTTTCCGTCTTGATTAAATAAGTAACCGGTTATATCTACACATGTTGCAGTGATTGTTGTTGAACTATTTCCGTCTGCCGGAATTGATGTCGGGTCAGCTTTAAGATTTATGGCTGCAATGCTTGATAACCCGATACTGACAGATACTGTTTGAGTAACACCGTTGGATGAAGCACGAACTTTTGCTGTTCCGGACTTAGTACCCGCTATCAAAGATGTTATTACAGTACCAGCCTCAGTAGTTTGGGTGGCTGTGCCAATTGTAATTTCCTTTAACCCATTACTAAAATAAACATCTGATGGACTCTCGGATAATATCGTAAAGGTAACAGCCGTTCCGTTAGGAACAGGAAGATTCTGAGAATTCAGCACAACAGCTTTTATTGTTGAAGAACTTCCATCTGCCGGAATCGATGTTGGGCTAGCTGTAAGCTCTATTGAACCGACTCCCATACTTACAGTAATATGTTGAGTCATGGAGTTCGCTGTACAAGTAATTTGTGCTACACCAGGAGTATTGCTAGCAATTAGAGACACACCTACACTGCCTAATCCATTTTTCACCTGGACAGTGATATTCATTAACCCATTAGAAAATGTACCAGATGTTGTAGAAAATGTAACATCAGTATCATTTGCAACAAAAGTACCATCAGTATTGCTAATTACTGCTGTAATAACCGACGAACTTACTCCGTCGGATGGAATCCATTGTGGCAATGCAGTTAATAAAATCGACCCTGTCGGTGTAAATTCAACTTCAATTGGTACACTCTTAATTCCATTATCCGCAATGCAGGTTATTGTAGCAACCCCTGGATTTATTCCTGCTGTCAAAGAGATAACAATAATGCCGTTAGAAGGAATTGTCATAACACCACTTGTTTGCGATTTATTCGGAAATTGACCAATATTCGTTGTAAAGGTTGCATTCCCAGTACTTGGCATACCTGTACTGTCTAACAATATGGCAGTAATAGCAACTGAACTCACTCCGTCTGCCGGTACCGTTGGAGAAGCTGCAGATAATTCTATTGAAGCGGTAGGCAACGCATAAATTGTACTGATCCCGCAAAAAAAACTGCACAGGATTGCCATTACAGTAAATATTATGGGTCTTGTTTTCATCATTCACCCCAGAATTTCATAACATTATGTTTCATAAATGAACTATAAATAATTTAGATCATGAAGTTGGGCTCAAATTATTCGACGATATCGACTTTCATATCTACCACTTTGACGTTATGAGCATCTATTTGCAGAACCAAAATTACATGACTTTCGGGCATTATTGATAAATATTGCGTTTAAAATCAGACTAATCGAAATAATGTACGAATAAACTGAAACCTCCAAAACAATCTGATTTAAACGCAATATTAATTTAAATTACCCGAAAGTCATATTTTTAGTGTGCTTCTATTAGTCAACCAACTTTCTCAATATTATGCTTCTGGATTTCCTTTAAAAGCATCGATGATTGAATGATCGTAATTTTAGAACGTTAAAAAGACTTGATTTCAATCTTAATAATTGCCGTAGCACTGCCGGAAGTACAAGTAACCGAAGCCGTGCCCGGTGTCAACCCGGCAATCAGCGTTGCCGTTGCCGTTCCTTTTTCATCGACAGTGGTCGTGGCGTAACTGTTCTTGTTATTGGAAAATACGGCGAGGCTGGTTGTAAATTCGACTGAGGTTCCGATAGCAACGGCTAACCCGTCTTTGTCTTTCAACGTGGCGGTGATTACGGACGAGCTGATACCATCTGCAATTAACGAAGAGCTGGATGCAGCCAGTGTGATGCTTGCCGTGGGGCCAGGTGTTGCACTGGTAAATTTCAGATAGGTATATGCGACCAGTCCGTTTCCCGAGCACTTGACCGTTACATCTCCGGATGTTTTGCCCGCATACAGGGTGGCAACAGCCTTTCCGGTGCCATCGGTCTGCGTTGTAAAGGTAGTGGAACCATTTTCAAAAGTACCAAGATTGGTGGTAAATTGAACCTGCGTAGCCTGTTTCGGTGGATAACCGGTACTATCCGTCAGCATCGCAGTAATCGTTGAAAACGATATGCCATCTGCTGCCACGGTTGCGGGATTTGCACTGAGTTTGAGCGTTGCACCGCCCTGGCTGCTAAAGCTCAACATGACATATGCAACTAATCCGCCTCCGGAACATTGCACTTGTGCGGTGCCGGCTGTCGTGCCTGCATACAGAATGGCGACAGCAGTTCCATTAGCGTCGGTCACCGTAGCAAATTGGTTGTATTTGTTCGCAAAAAAACCCAGATTCGTCGAAAAAACCACCTCAGTACCCTGCGCTGCCGGTTTGCCGGTGGTATCGGTCAATACGGCTGTAATTGTCGAAAACGAAGTACCATCGGTATTGACGGTGGTGGGATTTGCCGTCAGCAATAGCGTCGATCCGCCCTTGTTATCGTTCAATCCTGTGGATGCTCCGCCACAACCGCAACAAATCATAGCAAAAAGAACAAAAAGAACATACTTGACCGGTAATTTTGAGCGATTCATAAAACTCCTTTTCTGGAACACAAATATCATAATTTCGAAATATTTCACAAAATCATAAAGATTTCAGCTCTTCGGAAAACTGCCGCTTTCCGCCCGCTGCTCGAGCTGAACAATTCTCGGCGTCATGAAAATCAAGAGCTCTTGATTAGTATTTTTTGTTGTGTCCGTTTTAAACAACCAACCCAACAATGGTATTCTGCCCAATAAAGGAATTCCGGTATCTAACTGATTTTCAATTGTTTTCGTGATGCCACCTATTACCAGTGTATCGCCATCATCCACCAGTAGCTCTGTCGTAGCTTTTTTTGTAGCAAGAGTCGGTACATTGTAAACTGGTGTATAGCTAACCACATCCTCCTTGACAATTTCTATCCTCATGGAAATTCGGTTATCCAAGGTTATATGTGGTGTCACTCTGAGGTTTAGCGTTGCTTTTTTGAATTTCGTAGTAACCACTCCAGCAGTGGAGCCTGATTGTTCAAGGTATCCGACTTCAAGGCCCTGTTCAATAAAAGCCTCTTTATTATCAAGCGTCAGTATCTTGGGAGCAGAAATAATTTTCCCTTTGTTATTGTTTTCCATAGCCTGGAGCTGAGCATTTATAATGATCGGTGTCCCTGCAATACGCATAAAATTAAACCCGATAGTTCCATAATTGCCCGTGAGAGGAAAATTTACAGAGGCTTCCCCTCCATGGGTTCCACCGAGGGTATCATATCCGGGCTGAGGACCAATTCCTGCGTTGGAATCGGTATTCTGAATTCCCCACTGCGCATTCCAATTAACACCAAACGATCTTGAAAAATCCGAGTCGGCTTCGACGATTTTGGCCTCGATCACTACCTGAGGAGTGACCCGATCCAGCTTCAGAACAATCGAACGGATATGTTGTATCTTTGCGGCGGTATCTGTAATGATCAACTGATTGGTTCGTTGATCAACGCTTAAGGAGCAGTCCGGGCGTTTCGTGATAAGCCCTTCGATATGCTTCTTCATCTCGTCTTCGGCTTTGGCATAGTTCACCGGAATATATTCGGTCATGACCGGCTCTAGTTCCAGGCTTTGTTCTTTGGCTTTTTTCTCGGCTTCAAAAAGCTGCTGCTTGGATTTTTCTTCCTCCTCCAGGGTTTTGAGTCTGGCAATACGGATAACGCCCCCCTCGTGGACCTTATCCAGTTGGTTCATTTTGAGTACCAGATCCAGAACCTGATCCCAAGGAACCGGCTTTTCAAACGCCAGTGTTACCTTTCCCTGAACATCCTTGTCGATAGCAAAATTCTCGCCACTGTAATCTGCCAGCAGTCGAAAAACATTTCGGATGTCTGTATCGAAAAAATCGATGCCCATTTTTTCGCCGGAATAAACCTTGGAAACATCATTTCGATAAACACCCGAACGACGGGTTTCAGCAGGAACAGCCTTGGACTCAGGCGGAATGGCAGAAGCCCGCTCTTGATTGCTTGCCGTTGCCTCTTCGATTCGGGCTATGGGCTTTTCTTCAACTTTTTCGA
>CAYQKZ010000058.1:0-13145 GCA_964418135.1 uncultured Desulfobacterales bacterium | reverse complement strand
TCGCGTCATCCCCGGGGGGGGGGGGTTGTTTTTGTCCCCCCCCCCGGGGGGGGGGTGGCGGGGGGGGGGGCCGGGACGACGATCAATGCCAAAAAATTGATCCATACCACCAAAGTAGGGCCAAGTATGTGTAATTGTCAGCCTCGGGGGGGGAGGATGCGAACAATTACCGGCTGAGAGATTCGGAGGCCTTTTCAACCATGGCAACGGCCGTTTCGAACTCGGTTTTACGAAAACGCAACTTCAACGCAGACACAAGCATGTCCATGTTCAGCACCCTGTTCTGTTTTGCCAGAATCGCCAGCGAAACCAGGGCCCAGTCCTGCGACTTGATTTTCTCCGCCTTGAAATCGACTTCGATAATGGTTGCAGCGCATGGCGGCAGGTCTATACCGGATGCCTTGATCACCCATGCTTCCGGTGGCAGAGCAGCAATCATTTTCTTTCTGCGGTTCACACCTTCCGGCGCCAGAGCGATGACGACCGACGGATTCTCGATGCCGGTGTATTCAATCTCCACATCGGAAAGGATAATTTCCGTAACCGAGTGCCCCCGCATGACGGTAATCGGATAGTCGCTTTTCTGGGCCGCATGGCACCCGGCCGATGCCCCGGCCAGGCACAGCAGTTCTCCGGCGGTGATGATGCGCTGACCAGCACTTCCCAATACCACGACTTCGCTGCGACCCGCATGAGGGGAAGCGCAGGTGACCGCGATACGCGCCGGTTCGGCTACAGGCTGAAGCCTGGACGCCTCCTGCCGGTATGCCCGGCCGTATTCCTCCCGGGCGTTCCGTGTCCGGTAATCCCCTAAATCCGGAAGGATCGCCAGATCCGCTTCGATGCTCTTGGGCGTCAATTTATTCCGCCGGGTGTAGCGGCCCGGACAAAGCCCCCAGATATCGAGCAGTGAAAATCCGTCAAAGGCAATGGCCTCTTTGAGCCCTTCCACAATTCCTTTATCATACGTGGATAAGCGGGATACATAACCGGCTCCGGCTGCCGCCGCCACCTGACAGATATCCATGGGCTTTTCCAGCCGGTTTAAAAACCCTGATCCAACCTGGGCATCCTGCGGTGTCGTAGAAGAGCATTGACCACCCGTCATACCGTAATTGAAATTGTTGAGTACCAGAAGTGTCAGATCGATGTTTTTCCGGCAGGTACTCAGGACATGGGCGCCGCCAATACCCAGACCACCGTCTCCCATGGTGACGATGACCTTCAGGTCCGGGCGGGCCATCTTGATTCCGATAGCATAGGTCAGGGCCCGACCATGCAGGCCATGAAAGGCATGGGTGTTGAAAAAGGTGTCGAACAAGCCGGAACAGCCGATATCGCTGACCATCACGACTTCTTCTGCAGACAGCCCCATTGACACCAATGCCTGATCGAGCGCATGCAGCACCTGATCGTGGGAACACCCCGGGCAGAACACGGGCGGACGGCTGCCGTTCAATAAACTATCCATGGATGATCACCTCCTGAATCTGTCCGGGCTTGATCAGCTCGCCATTCATCTGCCCGAGAAAATCGATTTTTTTGTCGGGCAGCAGCCGCTGGATTTCCCGAACGTACTGTCCAAGATTCATCTCCGCCATCACTACCCGTTTATAAGCAGCGGCCTTTTCCCGAATCAACTGTTCCGGAACAGGCCACAGGGTTTTAAGAATCAGCAGGGATGCTTTCGGAGTACCGGCCGGGAGATTTTTAACAGCCGTCATGGCGGCCCGGGCGGTTACCCCGTAGGCGATGACCAGTGTATCGGCGTCGGGTACAAGGTATTCGTCGAAATACGTGAATGTCGAAACGGATTTTTTCAGTTTGTCGTCGAGACGCTTCTGCATATCGGCGATCTGCCCTGGATCGGTCGTGATATATCCATCCGTTCCGTGGGTCGAGGACGTCTGGCGCACCAGACGCTCGCCGCCGATAGGCAGAAAATCGGGAACCAACGAATCGTTCTTGACACCGAACGGCATAAAAGGCTGCGCCGCATCGGCCGTCTTTCTATCCACCACCGGCGGCAAATTCAGTCGATCCAGATCGATGGTCTCGCGGGTCATGGAGACTTCTTTGTTGGCGGCCAGAAATACCGGGCACCGGTACTGCTCGGCCAGGTTGAAGGCATGTACGGTCAGCACGAAACAGTCCCGGATATCCACCGGAGCCAGCACGATCACCGGCAGCCCGCCGCTGTTGCCCCATTGCAGGAACTGAATGTCTCCATCGGCCCCCTTGGTGGCGGAACCCGTGGACGGCCCCAGGCGCTGAACATCCACAATGACGATGGGGATTTCGCTGCCGATGGCAAAAGATATCTGCTCGCTGTAAAGGCTGATTCCCGGACCGGATGTGGCCGTCAGGGTCTTCATGCCGGACATGGCAGCCCCGAGACAGAATCCGATGGATGCGATTTCATCTTCGCCCTGAAGGCAGACTCCGCCTTTGGGTGGCAGGAGCTTGAGCATGGTATTATAAATTGTCGTAGCCGGCGTGATCGGATAACCGGCAAAAAAATTGCATCCGGCAGCCACCGCTCCCCAACCGATGGCTTCGTTGCCTTCCATTAACGTCAGTGCCATATTTTTCCTTATTATAAAATTAATTCAGATGGATGGACAGGATAGACAGGATAAAAGCGTAGCTTTCAAATTTGCTTTTATATTATCCTGTTCATCCTGCTATATCCATGTTCATTATTCGATGTCGAATTTGATCCCCTGGGCCAGGGGCGGCGAATCTCCGAAATTGATGGTATTGGTTTGTCGCCGCATATAAGCTTTCCATGCATCCGAACCCGACTCCCGGCCGCCGCCGGTGTCTTTTTCTCCGCCGAAAGCCCCGCCGATCTCGGCTCCTGAGGTGCCGATGTTGACATTGGCAATTCCACAATCCGATCCCCAGTGAGACAGGAAGGCTTCGGCCTCTTTCATGCTGTCCGTAAAAATGGCCGATGAAAGCCCCTGCTGCACACCATTTTGAATGTCGATGGCCTCATTGACATCACCTGTGTATCGGATCAGATAGAGAATCGGTGCAAAGGTTTCTTCCTGAACAATGTCATAATGATTTTTGGCTTCGACCAGGGCCGGTCTGACGTAACATCCGGACTCATAACCGGAACCGCTCAGCACTTCGCCACCGAAAATCACGTTTCCGCCGGCCTTTTTGACATTCTCCAGCGCCGCCAGGCTGGAAGCGACCGCAATTTGATCGATCAAGGGGCCGACATGATTTTTTTCATTTAGCGGGTCTCCGATGCGCAGGCCGCCGTATGCCTTGACCAGCGAAGCTTTTACTTTGTCGTAAACAGTATCATGGATAATCAGACGCCGGGTTGTTGTGCAGCGCTGCCCGGCGGTGCCGACCGCACCGAAAACAACCGACGGAATCGCCATCTTCAGGTTGGTACTCGGCGTGATGATAATGGCGTTGTTGCCGCCCAGTTCCATGATGTATCTGCCAAGGCGTCCGGCTATCACACCGGCGGCATGTTTGCCGACCCGGGTCGAACCTGTCAGCGACACCAGCGGAATGCGCCTGTCGTTAAGGATTTTTTCGCCGATGGTCTTGCCGCTGCCGACAACCAGATTGAACACGCCTTCGGGAATGCCGTTTTCTTGGAGTACACCGCTGAGGATATTTTGTGTGGCGATGGCTGTCAACGGCACTTTCGAAGCCGGTTTCCAGACATTGACATCCCCGCAGACCGCTGCGATCATGGCATTCCAGGACCACACCGCCACCGGAAAGTTGAATGCGGAAATCGCGGCCACGATTCCCAACGGATGGTACTGATCATACATCCTGTGGGAAGGGCGCTCGGAATGCATGGTAAACCCGTACATTTGGCGGGACAGACCTACGGCGAAATCGCAGATATCGATCATTTCCTGGACTTCTCCCCAGCCTTCCTGAAGCGACTTGCCCATTTCATACGACACGAGACTGCCGAGCGGTTTCTTGAATTCCCGAAGCTTGTTGCCAATCTGCCGAACGATTTCACCCCGTCCGGGTGCCGGCATTTTACGCCAGTACAAAAACGCCTCCTGCGCCTTGCCGACCATGGTTTCATAATCGGCTTCCGATGCCGCATAGACGGAAGCGATCGGTCGGCCGTCGGTCGGCGATACGATTGTCAGCTCACCCTGATCGGTGGTTTTGCCCCATTCCAATCCGGTGGACATGCCGTAATTCTTTTCTTTAATCCCCAGAATTTCTAAAATCTTATTGTCGAACATAACCACTCCTTGAATGTGGAATCAGTAAATACCGCTTTCATTCAGCGGCCGGTTTTCCAGAATCCGCTCGGGCCCGAACACGGACAGATCCATGGAAAGGGTCTGCCGGGTGATCAACTCGGCGATATAGCGCCCCACTGCCGGTCCCTGCTGCAGTCCATGACCGGAAAAGCCGTTTGCCAGATACAGGCCTTTGAGTTCCGGCCATTCTCCGAGAATGGCATTCTCATCGAGGGTGTTCATGGCATACAGGCCGGCCCATCCCCGCACCAGTTTCAGGGACTCGAATTCGGGAACGAATTCAACCAGGTCGGGCCACAGCAACTCGTAAAACCGCTTGTCCTCCCAGGTGAATGAAAACCCGACGGGATCTTCCGGCATGGATTTTCCCAGAAGAATCAATCCGCCGGTTTCCGTTCGAAAATACATGCCGGATGGGATGTATGTCAGCGGCAAAGGGCCATCGGGTTTGACCTTCGTGTCCAATGCAAAGACCTGTCGTTTCACGGGTTGCACCGGCAGTTGAACACCGACGGTCCTGGCGATTTCAGTACACCAGGCACCGGCGCAATTGACAACCGCACCGGCCGTGATGTCTTCTCCGGTCTTCAGGCGAACACCTGAAATCTGATTGCCGGTTCTGGTAATTTCAGACACCTCGGCATGGATAAACACGGCTCCCAGGGAAATGGCCTTGGCCCGATATCCCATCAACACGCCGTACGCATCGAAATGCCCGTCTTTGGGACCGAATGTGGCCCCCACATATCCTTCGGGATTATAGAGTGGAAATCGCTCGCGGATTTTTTCCGGAGTCCACCATTCCACATCACAACCCAGATCCTGCTGCATTTTCAGCGAGGCGTGCGCCTCATTCTGGCCTGCTTCATTCACCAGAAAAAGGTTGCCCTCCCGACGATAGGCAATGGATGGCCTGTTTCCATCGATTGCCATTTCCTGTTCAAAATTCTCAAGCACCTCGAATGCATACTGAGATATCTGAACATTGGGCCGGAAACTGAACTGGATGCGGGCATTGGACATGGACAGGGTTGTGGATGCACGGCTGTAGGACGGATCCATTTCAATCACAGCCGCTTTGATACCCGGCGATATCCGCATCAGATTGTAGGCAGTGGCGCTGCCCATTATGCCGCCGCCGATAATGACAACATCATAGGTTTTATTCATATAATCTCCATCTGAATATTTACAGTCCTGGAAGCGTTGGCCAAAACCAACCCATATATCCGGACTGCTTTTTGGGTAATCGGTACACAGTGTCAACCACTTCACAAACCATAGCCCCAACCAGTACATTTCTTGACGGGTTGGGGCTATATTTCATCTCTGAACTGAATATGGATCAAACGAAAAACAATCGTTTATTTGTTATCCCTGACCTCGGCGGCGGGAGATGTGACAAACACCGGGCTTTTGCCCTCGCCGGTGGCATCGAATTCATACATGGGATTGCCGACACCCTCGACTTTCACTTTTTTCAGATACTGAATAAAAGATTTCCGGTCAACACCTCCCATCTCGATGACTTTTGCCGCAACCTTCACAGCATCATAGCCATAGATGGCAGCCAGGGGGGGAAATCCGCCGTGCTTCGGGGTCCAGCGATCCACCAGATTTTTGGCGGCCGGACGTTTTACATCCACAGTCGGGGACAGCAGAATGTACACATCCTTCACGTCACCGGCCAGCTCAAAGAATTTGGGTTCGATCAGCCCATCCGGCCCATAAATCGGAATATCCCATCCCATCTGGCGGACTTGTTTCACCAGCAGACCGCCTTCGTTGTAGGTGACAAAAATCAGCAGCATGCCGGGATTTTCGGATTTGGCCTTCATCAGAACAGACTTGAAGTCGATATCCTGACCCGGAGTGATCACACTTTCATTCACGACTTTGATACCGATCTCGCCGGCTTTCTCTTTGAAGCCTTTGAGCAACTGCTGTCCATAGTCCTGATTCTCGCTGATGATGGCCACACTGTCCTTATTGAATTTGCTCTTGACCGTCAACGCGATTTCGTGGGCAATGTTCCGGGTGGTGTAGGTCAGCCGGGCAATGTTGTCGAAACCCTGTTCGGTCAGCGTGTTGGCATTGGCATAGGTGACGATGTTGGGAACGCCGTTTCGGTTATAAACGGGTGTGGCGGCCAGTGCACAGGAACTCATCGTAGGCCCGAGGGCGACCAGAAATTCGCTGGAAGAAACATTCTTGGCAACATTGGCCGATTCTTTGGGATCACCGCGATCATCGAAAAACGTCAGTTTCAGTTTGTAGCCTTTCAACGGTCCATCCTGAATGCCGCCCATGCCGTTGATTTCCTCGACAGCCAGCTCCTGTCCTTTCTTGTCTCCGCTGCCATAGTCCCCGTATTTACCGGTACATGCATCGTAGCCGGCGATGTTGATGATTTTGTCTTTCGCATCGACCCCGTCCTTGGCCCATCCTGCGGTTCCTGTCAGTACCAACAACAATGCCAATAAAATAGTGGTGCTTTTTCTGAACATGCATCTTCTCCTTTCCGTGTGTTGAATTGATGACTTGCCTGCTGTTTGACTGCCTTGTTTCTCTGCCAGTTTTCAAGATAAACATTCACGAATCATGACGGGCATCCCCCCATACATGAAAATTATTTTTTTTCGTTTTTTTCGTGTTGTTCGTGTATTTCGTGGTTAACAGTATTTTCACGGCAAAGCCTCTCCGAGATAACTTTTACGAACCCGGTCATCTGCGATCATATCCTTTGAATCGCCATGATACAGAATTTTACCCAGTTCCATGACATAGGCCCGCTGGGTGATTTTAAGGGCTTTTTTGACATTCTGCTCCACCAGCACAATGGCAATCCCCTGTTCATGAAGTTGACGGATGATCCGAAAAATTTCATTGACCAGAAACGGCGCCAGCCCCATGGACGGCTCATCCAGAAGAAGCAGTTTGGGACGCGCCATCAGCCCCCGTGCAATGGCCAGCATCTGCTGTTCCCCACCGGAAAGGGTGCCGGCCGGTTGATTGCGGCGTTCTCCGAGAATCGGAAAGATTTTAAAGTACCGCTCGATATCCTTCTGGATTTCATCCGCATCCTTTCGGATAAACGCACCGACCTGAAGATTGGTCAGGACCGTCTGCCTGGCAAAAACATGCCGGCCCTCGGGAACATGGGCAATGCCGGCCAGAACGATTTTTTCGGGCGCCAGCCCGTGAATTTCCTGACCCTTGAACGAAATCCGCCCCTGGGTGGGACGAACCAGGCCGGACAGGGTCTTCAGAAACGTACTCTTGCCGGCACCGTTGGTACCGATCAGCGCCACGATTTCACCGGGGTTGATTTCAAAGGAGACATCGCTCAGCACCTTGATCTTGCCATACTGGGTATGAATACCTTCCACTTTCAGCATCAGACGTCTTCCTCTTCCCCCAGATAGATACTCTGCACACCGCTGTCGGACTGAATTTCCGACGGGGTGCCTTCCTTGAATTTTTTTCCCATATTCAACACGACAATCCGCTCGGCAACCGACATGATAAACCGCATGTTATGCTCGATGATGAAAACGGTGGTGCCCGCCGTCTTGATCTTCTGGATAAATGCAGCCAGTGTATCCATTTCGACCGGGTTCATGCCGGCACAAGGCTCATCGAGCAGCAGCAGCTCCGGCTCGGAGGCCAGGGCACGGCAGATTTCCAGCAGACGCTGCTCGCCGTAAGGCAGATTTTTGGCAAGCTCGTCCTTTCGATCCGTCAGATTTGCCAGCGCCAGAAACTCCAGCGCTTTTTCCCGCGCCGCTTTTTCGCGTTTCCAGGCAGACAGCGGCCGCAGATAGACATCCCAGAGGGAATTTTGAATCTGTGCGTGCCGTCCGATCAAAATGTTGGTCATCACCGAAATGTTCTGAAATACCCGAAGATTTTGAAATGTTCTGGCAATACCGATTTCGGTGATCCGATGGACGGGAAGTGCTGTGATATCCTGGTTCTTGAAAATCGTCTGCCCTTTGTCCGGCTTGTAAATGCCGGTCAGCAGGTTGACGAAAGTGGATTTGCCCGAACCGTTCGGACCGATCATCCCCAGTATCTCCCCTCTTTCGATACTCAGGCTGATCTCGCTGACAGCCATGATACCGCCGAAGTGTTTCATCAAATGTCGGGTTTCCAGCAAAACCATGAACACAATCCTTTATGAGAATATCAGTCCTTGAACGCGGCGGTTCCAAACAGGCCCTGCGGCCTGAACAGCAGTACCACTACCATGATCACGCCGATGATCAGCATGCGGTAATCGGCCAGAGACCGAAACGCCTCGGTTGCCAGGGTCATGATGATCACCCCCGATATCGGCGCCAGCAGACTGCCCATCCCCCCGACAATGACCATGATGATCATCAGACAGGATTCATACAGCCGGAAACTGGTGGGAGTGATGGTGGTCTGATAAACCGCCAGGTAGCTGCCGGCCAGACCCGCATAAAAAGATCCGATGCTGAAGGCCAGAATTTTGTAAGCCGGGGCATTGATACCCATGACCGAAGCCGCTAGTTCGTCTTCCCGGATGGCCACAAACGCCCGCCCGAATCGGGAATTGGTCAGCAGCACCATACTGAGATAGGTGAAACCGACCAGGATGAGCCCCAGATAATAAAAATCCGTTTCGCTGCGGATTGTCCAGGCAAAAATCCTGGGGATCGGAATACCCACAATGCCCATGGCGCCGCCCGTAAACGGAATCCATGCCTGTGCGACCAGGCGGAATATCTCTCCGAAAGCAATTGTCAGCAGACAGAAATAATCTCCCCGCACTTTACGGGTCGGAACCCCCAGCAGCATGCCGAAGATCAGGGCCATTACGCCGGATAGGATCAAGGCAGGTAAAAACGAAACACCGTATCGGGTCATGAGAATGGCCGTGGTATACCCGCCCAGACCGTAAAATGCCGCATGGCCGAGGGACAGCAGGCCGGTATATCCCAGGATCAGATTCAGGCCCATGCACAGAATGATGTAGATGAGAATCAGGTTGGTAATCCCCAGGTAATACGGATTTTCAATGATAACGGGTAAGACGGCAAGCCCGGCAATTGCGACAAGATGCGAAATGACAGTGAACTTTACGGATGTTTTTTTGTTGATCTTCGGCACGCTTTCCCCCTTACACTTTTCCGGATTCCGCATTGCCCAAAATACCGGTCGGCCGAATCAGCAGAATGCTGATCAGAATCAGAAAGGTGATGGGGTCTTTATAGGAACTGGACACATACACACTGATCAGGTTTTCCGACAGCCCCAGAATCATCCCGCCGATCAGCGCGCCACCCAGACTGCCGATTCCGCCGATGACCGCCGCAGTAAAGGCGATGATGGTTCCCCGAAACCCCATGCTGATGGAAATGGCATTGTAGGAGGCAGAATAGAGAACACCGCCCAGAACACCGAAAACCCCGCCCAGAAAATACACCACCGATATGGTCCGGTTGATCGGAATCCCCATCAGGCTCGATGTGGGGATGTCTTCGGAAACGCACAGAATGGCCTTGCCGGCCTTATGGTATTTTAAAAACAGGTTAAAACCGATAATCACGACCACAGCGACACAGAGGGTAAAGATATGCGTCACAGATATCTGGGCGCCGAGAAAACCGATACTCTGATTCGGAAAAAGAGAGGGAAAGGAGAGTACCTGATTTCCCCAGCTTAACTCGGAGGAATTCTGAATGACATAGGCAGCACCCAGTGCCGTGATCATGGAAATCATGCGGTGCTGGGCCGCCCGCAACCGCCGGTATGCGATGAATTCCACCAGAGATGCCAGCAGCCCGCCGATCACCGCTGCCGCAAGTACTGCCAGAAACGGATTCAGTTGAAATCTGGCAAGCAGTGTGTAGCACAGCAGCGTTCCGAAAATATAAACATCGCCATGGGCAAAATTCATCAATTTCAGAATACCGTAAACCATGCTGTACCCGATGGTGACCAGGGAATAAATGGCTCCGACCATCACGCCGACTATCAATACTTCAGTTAACATCGGTTATCTTCTCTTCCGGCGGATATGCCACCCGTTTCTACATGAACCCCTGAAAGGGTTTTCGTACCAAGGCCGAGTGTACATAATTGATCATGGTGATGAAATCGAATACCGGCCGATTCACGGCTGCCTGAATCGCAGCGGCATAGGGCGGCAGATCACTGCATTCCAATAGAAAGACACCGATATCCGGGTGCTGTCGCAGCATCTGTTCGGCGACCTCGACAACTTCCCGCTCGATCTGTTCCGAATCCAGGGTGCCTTTTTCCAGCAGGACGGCATCCCGGAATTCGACCTGATTTTCCATGCCTCCCAAGACCAGCGGGATATCCGAGGTAATGCCGACACCGGCGAAGTGTTCCGGGGTCAGCACACTGGAATTGGCCGAAATAATTCCAATTTTTCGACCTTTGGGAAGCATGGGCCAGACAAACCGAACCTGGAGAAGACTGGACAGAAAAACCGGAATATCCACTGCATCCGCAACCTGCCTCTGGAACAAGGCCATAAACCCGCACGCGCCGGTGATTGCCTTGACACCTTCTGCCTGAAGTTCCCGGGCCGCATCGATGAACGGATCGAGAAGTGCGGGGTCCCGCTGATTGAGCAGTCGGTCGATCGAGGCGTTTTTGACGACTTTGTATCGCACCGGAAAGTTGTATGTGCTGGCATTGCCCACGTTTCCGGGAACACAGGGGTAAGCGGCATCGAGGATGAGAATGCCGATGGATTCTCCATACCAGGACTGCGACTTGTTCTGAACACGATAAACGGTCATGGAAGACGATTCCCTTTTTTTCAATGAGTTCAATTTATCCGATATATGAGGCGACAAAAACAATTCCGCCTCGTCAATCAACTGAATCGCATTTATATTGATACTTCTGATATACCAGCGGGATTATGTTTGTCAACAATATTTATATCATAAGAATCTCATGCAAAAACCAGTGAAGTAAGACTATTTTTTTACAGTCAACGGTACAATCATTGATGAAAATTCTTTATGTTTCAGGAGGGAACTTCCAGAAATTTTCGTTTGATGCGCTCGATATGGCGCAGCAGCAAGGTCTTTCTGACATCTCCGGCTTCGTTTGAATTTTTGCGCGACAACACCGAGCGGATGGCACGAATTTCGTTGGCCAGGGCCAGGACTTCCTCGGTCCAGTCTCCGCGGCCCATGATGACGAACCATATCCGAAACGTCAGATTATAAAGCTGATTGGAAATATCCCTGAGTACTGGATTGTTTCCAGCATCATAAAGAATGTTCCGCAGCGAGAAATCGATCATCGCCAGCGATTTCAGGTTTCGTTGATCGATCAGCGCCTCACAGTTCCTTTCGAGCTGTTCCAGATTTTCCAGGTGGCTCGGGGTCATCATCTCTGCGGCAAGCCGACCGGCCAGGGCCTCTATCTCCAGGCGCACCTGAAACACATTCATCATTTTATGAAATTCGATTTCAGTGACCATGGTACCCGATCTCGGCAGAATCCGGACCAGTTGTTCCCACTCGAGGCGATACAGCACTTCACGCAAAGGGGTACGGCTGACCCCGAACTCATCGGCCAGTACCTTTTCATTCAGAATCTGGCCGGACTGATATTCCAGAAACAGAATCCGGTCACGCAGTTGATTGTATATTTCCAAGTTCATTGATTTCTGTCCTGGAGTTGGGCGGGTGAAAAAAAAATCCGATACTGCATATCAGTGATATTTCTTTAATATCTCAGTCTATATCAATCCGGAATTATTTAATCAAGAACAAAGCTGATAACGCGTAGAAAGTTCGAAGCAAAGCGCGCAGATAATTTGAAAGGTCTATATCTTTAAAATGGCAGGTTCTATTTTTTGCGGTGCCTTATTTCATGCGAGCTACCTGACCACCACCAGGGTAATGTCGTCCGTCTGAGCCGAGGTCTGCCGGAAATCGGCGATTGCTGCAAAAACAGCCTCGATGATCTCGGCGGATGAAGACAATTTATTTTGACGGACAATCCGGCGGAGCCGTTCTTTACCAAACCGCTCTCCCATCGGATTTTCCGCTTCCCATATGCCGTCGGTACCGATCAGGATGATCTCGTTTCCGGTATATCCGTCATCCTGATATTCCTGATAGTTCCAGGATTCATCGACACCCAGGGCCATCCCGCTGCCACCCAGTTCCCGAAAAGCATCGGATGCCGCATCGTAAATCTCCGCGGCATCATGACCGGCCCGGACCCACTGAATCCTTTTGTTTTTGCAGTCTATCACCATGACAAACAACGTCATGAAATTGCCGCTCAGGGCGGTATCCACGCCCAGCAGGCGGTTGACATCCCCCACGATCTGCGAAAGGGTTCCCGGCCGGATGATCCGGCTGCGCAGCAGCGCCCGGGTCGTTGTCATCAGCAGTGCGGATGAAATACCGTGATCCGCCACATCGCCGACCACCACACCGATCCGGCTTTCCCCAAGCTCTGGAAACTGCAGAAAATCATAATAATCGCCGCCGGTATCGTCGCAGTAAACGCTTTTTCCGGCAATATCCAGCCCGCAGAAATCGATGGACTGCTGCGGCAGCAGATTCTGCTGGACTTCCCGGGCCAGGTTCATAGCGTCTTTCAGATGCATCCGCTCTTCAAGGTATTGCGCCATGGCATTGAAGCTGGCGGTCAGTTCCCCCACCTCATCCCGGCTCTTGACCGGTATGGGATGACTGAAATCACCGTTTGCCAGTTTTCCTGCGGCGATGGAGATGTCCTTGATCGCAGCCACGGTTTTGCCGGTGACCCATCGGATCAATACAAGGATAGACAGGATGGAAGACAGGCCGATGATGATATAATAATTTCGAAAAGAGATGATCGGTGCAA
>CAYQKZ010000057.1:1745-13176 GCA_964418135.1 uncultured Desulfobacterales bacterium | reverse complement strand
TACCTGGTGGCAGACGGAAACCGGGGGAATCGTGATCAGTCCGATTCCCGGAGCCACGCCCAGCAAACCCGGTTCGGCCACCCTGCCTTTTTTTGGCATCCAGCCGGACATTATCCGTAGCAACCTGGATGAAACGACGCTGGAAGAAGGGGGGTGGCTCGTGATCAAAAGGCCGTGGCCCGGATTGATGCGCCGGGTTTACGGGGATGCCGATCGGTTCAAAAAGACATATTTCACCCAGTTTCCCGGCGTATATACCACCGGAGACGGGGCCAGGGTGGATGAAGACGGCTATTTCTGGATCATGGGCCGTATCGATGATGTGATCAACGTTTCCGGTCACCGGCTGGGTACGGCCGAACTCGAGAGTGTCCTTGTGTCCCATGGTTCCGTTGCCGAAGCCGCGGTCGTGGGAATGCCGCACGAGAGCAAAGGGCAGGGCATTTATGCATTTGTAACCATCAAGTCGGATGTTCTCGAACGAGACAACCTGGTGGCCGAACTCAAACAGCAAGTCCGAACCCTGATCGGACCCATTGCCACCCCCGACAAGATTCAGTTTGCCGAGGTACTGCCGAAAACGCGATCTGGAAAAATCATGCGAAGACTTCTGACCAAGATCGCTGCAGGAGACATGGGCAATTTAGGGGATACGTCCACATTGACGGATGATGCCGTACTCGTGGATCTGATCCAGAACAGGCAATGATGATCCCATGCCGGCCTTGGGCAATTCTCCGGTTTTGTTTTATGCCCGGCCCCTGGTTCCCCTGCTTGGGGCGCTGACAGCCGGCATTCTGATTGGCTCCGAATTGCCGGATCACCCGTTATGGGCATGGACAATCACTCTGGCCGGCATGTGTGGTGTCCTTATTGGCCTGATCCGGCGAAGATCGCTGCAGTTTTCTCCGCTTGTATTGTTTGTTGCGGTTGGCTATCTGTCCATTCAACCCTGGGTGACCCAGCGGCTTCCCGATCACCATATTTCACACTTTATTTCCTCCGATGTCTGGCGGATTTCCGGAATTCTCGATGCGCCGGCCTGGACAGACAACCATCGACAGAAATTCGATTTATCGGTTCAGACGCTGGAAAACGACCGAGGCTTGTTTCCTGTTACCGGCAAACTCCGGGTAACCCTCGATGGGGATCCCGTGGATATGAATATCGGGGATTACACCTGTTTCAACGCCAGAATCCAGCCGTTTCGCAATTTTCAGAATCCGGGTGGTTTCGACTACCGTCGGCATATGGCGTTTGAAGGAATCTATGGATCCGTTTATGTTTCCGGCAGCGATATCGAACACCGTCCTTCGTCTCGTTCCGGGCTGATGCAGGGCGTATACCGGTTGCGAAAATCGATTTCCCGAACGCTCGACAATATCGGTGAAGCAGATGACAGGGCCGTGTTGAAAGCGCTCATCATCGGAGAGCGCAGTGACATCTCCGATGCTGTCACCGAAAATTTCAGTAAAGCGGGCGTCAGTCACCTGCTGTCCATCTCCGGACTTCACGTTGGGATTGTGGGCATGGCCTCTTTTTTCATTTTCAGGTGGACTTTCAGTTGGATGCCGTTTTTCCTCTGGCGGGCCTGGACACGGAAAGCCGCAGCGCTCCTGTCCATGATTCCGGTTTTGGGATACGGCCTCGTTTCCGGGATGGCGCCATCGACCGAGCGATCCGTCATCATGATCCTCATCTTTCTGATGACGTTTCTGATTCATCGGGAACACGAGCCATTGAACACGCTGGCCGTTGCGGCAATTCTGATTTTAATCATCCATCCGCCCTCTCTTTTTTCCGTTTCCTTTCAACTTTCCTTTGCATCGGTATTTGCCATTCTCTATTTACTTCCCAAATTCTGGTTGCCGGATACCGATGAATTGACAATCCCCAAACGTGTCAAGAATTATTTGCTTTCATCCTTATGGGTTACCCTCTGCGCCACCCTCGGTGTGCAACCGCTGGTCATGGTCTATTTCAACCAGATATCCCTGATCAGTCCGGTTGCCAATTTTTTTCTGATTCCGCTGGTGGGTCTTGCGGTAACTCCCATGGGACTTCTTTTTTCGGCGCTGTCGCTGGTTTTTCCGAATGTTTCCCGACTGGGTCTTGAACTGTGCGCCGGTATTTTGAAACCCTCCCTGATCCTCACGGATTTTTTTGCGGAACTGCCGTTTTCAGCCGTCAAGACCATTACCCCATCGATGCTGGAAACACTCTGTGTTTATATATTGATACTGACGCTGACCGCACTCAAAAAAAAACCGAAGTCGATCTCGCAGATGATCAAATCGCTTACCCTGCCGAACCGGGAAACTGTGCCGCCATCTCTCAAAAAAATGGTGTGGACAATGGCCGGAGCATCGATATTCGTCCTTGCTCTGGATGCGATTTACTGGGGATATCAGCGTTATTGGCGTGATGATTTCAGAGTGACGGTTCTGGATGTCGGTCAGGGGACAGCCACGCTTCTCGAGTTTCCAAAGGGCCCGATCATGATGATCGATGCCGGCGGTTTTTCGAATGCATCCGCTTTCGATATCGGCAAAATGGTGGTGGCTCCGTTTCTGTGGCGGAAAAAAATCAAAACCGTGGACACGATTGTCCTGTCTCATGCCAACAGCGACCATGTCAACGGCATGGTTTATATCGCCGGGCATTTTAACGTGAAAGCGGTATGGGCCAATTCCGAGTCGGAAGACAGTATCGGTTATCGGCGATTGATGGACGTTCTGCGAAGCCGGGGCATCCAGTCGACAACATTCGACACCTTTCCCCGTCGCGTTGAAGTCAATGGGGTGTGGGTGAATATCGTCAATCCGCCGCCGGATTTTCTGGAAAGGCGGCAAACGGAAACCTGGCGGGACATCAATAACAATTCCCTGGCAATACAGGCAGGTTTTCGAAATATGACGATGCTTTTTCCTGGAGACATCAAAACCGGGGCTGAAAAAGAAATGGTTGCGCTGTATGGAAACCGCCTGCAAAGCCGGGTTCTGGTGGCACCGCACCACGGCAGCAGGTCATCGAATTCCGAAATTTTTGTGGCGGCCGTTCAGCCGCAGGTCGTGATTTTTACCACCGGCCTGAATAATCGCTTTGATTTTCCTCACCCATCGGTTATAAAGCGATACCAGGATATCGGCACGACACTGCTGAATACGGCAATCCACGGAGCTGTCGAAATATGTACGGATGGAAACACTTTGACGATCATTCCCTTCAATGCCAACACGCCGGAGAATCCCCATGGTAACTTTTGAATCCCTATCAAACAGAAAAGAAAAGATCGCGGTTGTCGGACTCGGCTATGTCGGGCTGCCGCTGGCAGTCCACCTGTCTCGGCATTTCGATGTGGTGGGTTATGATTTGAAACCCGATCGCATCCGGGAACTGAAAAGCGGTAAGGACAGAACCCTGGAAATCACCGAAAACGATCTGGCGGATGCCCGTATTTTTTTTACATCGGACCCTGCCGAACTCGGTCGATGCAAATTGATCATCGTAGCGGTACCCACCCCTATCGACGCACACCGCATTCCCGATCTGAATCCGCTCCGCGGTGCTTCCCATACGGTCGGACAACAGATGAAGCCGGGTACCTGTGTTGTCTTCGAGTCCACTGTCTATCCCGGAGCTACCGAAGAAGTCTGCGTGCCGATTATGGAGAAAGCCTCCGGATTGAAATTTGGAACGGATTTTACCGTGGGTTATTCGCCGGAACGGATCAATCCCGGAGACAAAGAACATACCCTCGATCGGATCGTCAAAGTGGTTTCCGGATCGAATGCGGTCACCACGACGCTTCTCAGCCGAGTTTACGGAGCTGTGGTCGCAGCGGGTATCCATCCGGTTTCAACCATCAAGGTGGCCGAGGCTGCCAAAGTCATTGAAAACACCCAGCGGGATCTCAATATCGCTCTGATGAACGAATTGGCGATGATTTTCGATAAAATGGGCATCGATACCGCCGAGGTGCTGAAAGCCGCCGGAACCAAATGGAATTTTCTGCCCTTCAGGCCGGGTTTGGTCGGTGGTCACTGCATTGGCGTGGATCCGTATTATCTGACGTTCAAGGCTGAATCCCTGGGATATCACCCGGAAATGATCCTGTCAGGAAGGCGCATCAACGATAACATGGCCAAATTCGTGGCCGAGCGGACCGTCAAGATTCTGATCAACGCCGGCAAGCAGGTGAGGGATTCCCGTGTGGCTGTTCTGGGGCTGACCTTCAAGGAAAACGTTCCGGATCTCAGAAACACGAAGGTGGTGGATATCATTTCCGAACTGAACACTTATGGGGTCAATGTCGTTGTCAATGATCCGATTGCAGACCCCGATGAAGCCAGGACTTATTACAACATCGATCTTCAGCCCATCGAAGCCATGGGCCGGGTGGATGCCGTCATCGTGGCCGTCATTCACGATGCCTACCGTTCCATGGGTCTGTCCCGCATCGCCCGGTTGTGCTATGACGGATGCCCGATCGTCATCGACATCAAGGGCGCTTTCGATCTGGCCGATGCCTGCAATGAAGAGATTCGATACTGGAGATTGTAAAGAAAGTGGTCAGTGGCCGGTGATCGATATGACTGTTCACCGTTTACGGGCAACATCATCGAACGGCCAACGGTTCATAACGTTTTATCGATCATGATCCCCAGCATCGTGTCATCGACTTTCGACATGCCCAGCTTGCTGATGGCCGTCAGATTCCAGATGGTCTCCTCGGCGGTTTTGCCGATGAACCCTTCGGTCTGCGTGATCCCGTGATCGTTCATGGCCATGTAGGCCGCACGGATCGCCGAATCCGTGGAACTGGCCACTTTCAGAGCGCATCCGCCCTTGGCGCCGTCACAAAGCATTCCTCCCAGATCACTGATCAGGTTGTTGACGGCCAGCGTGATCTTCTGGATGTCTTTGCCGTGCTGCTGATAAACGATGGCCACCGCTGCGCCGACGCCAGCGGCGATCGCACATCCACAAAGGGGAGACAGATCTCCAGTATAACATTTGATATAGCTGTTGATCAAATGGGACAGCGCGATACTGCGGATGATCCGAGTTGTATCGATATGATAAAATTCCCCGACTTTCCAAGGAACAAGAATTGCCACAACGCCCTGATTGCCACTGCCGCCGCTCGACATCACCGGATAGCTCAGGCCGGCCATTCGGGCGTCCGCTGCCGAGGCTGTCAGAATTTTGATGGCCGAAAATACGTCTTCCACCAGAAAGCCTTTATGCATCAGATCCGAAATGTAGTAGCCGACCTTTTTCAGATGCTGTCCGGCTTCGGCAATTTCCAGATTCATATCGACGCCGCGCCGGATCTCATGGCTGTCTGCATCATCCATCCGCTCGACCAGATCGACAAAATCGGCGATGGTCATCCGCCTTAACGCCTGTTTGTATGCCTGGCCACCCGTGTTCTTTTCCGTATGTTCCTGGGAAAAAATGGATTCATGATTCTTTTCCAGAAGCACCAGATTCGTATGTGATCCTGCCATGACAGCCCGTGCGGAACCCTGATCGGTCGTGACGGTCACATCGATATACAGATCCGTTCGGGTTGGATCGAAAGTGATTCCGGCTTTTTTTTCGGCGATCAAGGATTTGGCCTGATCGACCATATCCTTGTCGGCTCCTTTCAGAATCTCCATTTTTAAATCCGGGGTTCGGATCAATGCACCCAGAACGCCGGCGATGAGGTTGCCTTTTTCACCACCGGTATTGGGGACAGTGACGGCAAAACCGTTCTTGAAGACGCCGGGATTGACAATGATGCGGATTTCTTGAATATCGCCGGAAATCTGTCTGCAGGCAAGACCGGCGGCATAAGCCACGGCAATCGGCTCCGTGCAGCCCAGAGCCGGAAAAACTTCGTGTTTCAGAACTTCTTTCAATATATTCAATATGTTTCTCCTGTCAGGATAATCATGTGTGAAGCAGTCTTTATATTTCATGACCGATTTCACCTTAAATGGACTTTTGTTATGGGTCAATAAAAGTCTCCATTTTTTTATTGCGAATCAATCCGGGAATTGCTTCAACGCTTTCAAACTGCTATAGGGTGATATCCTTTTATTCACTCTTTCGTCATAGGTGATCTGTTGCATAAAAGACAGTTGACGGTCCGTTACATCATTTTTTATATCCTGTTCTTACCCGATTCCTGGCAGGTCCTGATCGGATTGATTGCCGCCTACTTGTTATCTCCTTCCGTGGTGCCGCCGGATGGCGGGAACACAGCCCGTGCAATGATTTTCATCATGATTGCCGTTATCGGATATGCCGCATCCCGAGTTCCCGCCCGATGGATTTCCCGATCTCTCATTCGTTTGATTCTGGGTGAAAAGCATCCTTGATTCTCTTCTTTCTTGATTAACTGAATCCGCAGTGATACGAAAAATACAATTCATTATTTAGAGTCCGGAAGGAGTCGGAAATGCTTGAAGGGTCCGGTGTCAAGAAACTGTTTGCAAACAACTGGGAAAAGATGGTTCTCTGGACGATAGTCATTGGGCTTTTTTACCTGTTGAAACCTTTTTTTCTGCTGATTTTCGAAACTTTTCTGATTACTTACAGCACCCGGATCATCATTCGTTGGGCCGTGAATCGTCTGAACATGAATTACCGGATGGCAGCGGTCGTCGTTTTTGTACTTTTCGTGACGATGCTGGCCGCAGCCAGCGGCTGGATCGTTCCCAAGCTCATTCTCGAAACCAATCGGATCGTCGATGATTTTACCGGAAGCGGTGATCAGCAGCTCCGTGAAAAGATCAACGGTTTTGTTGAAGGCATCGTCAAAAAAATGGTGGGGGAGGAAAAAGCACAGGCCATCATTGAATCCGAAGAGTACACAGCGATGATGGATACCCTGAAAACCGAGTCCACTCAAGCGTTCAAATCAGCTTTGCCGCGTGTTCTGGAAACCCTGATCCATCTGGTGAAACTCTGCTGGGAAATTCTGTTCACGTTGATCCTGGCGATCATCTTTTCCTTTATTCTGGTGATGGACTGGAAACGTATCGCCGAAAAGATGAAAGACCTCGAAAAAAGCCGGATTCGAACATTCTATATCGGTGCCGCACCGCATCTTCATGCATTTGCCGATGTTCTGGGAAAAGCGTTGACTGCACAGGCCATTATCGCAACCTGCAATACTCTGCTGACGGCAGTCGGCATCTGGTTTTTTAAGGTTCCTAACATCGCCTTGATCATGACGATTGTCTTTCTCTGCGGTTTTATTCCCATTCTGGGTACTTTTATCAGTTCCATCCCGATCCTCATTTTTGGAATTCAGGTCGGCGGGTTTCTGCTGATCATCAAACTCATAATTCTGATTGCCGTCGTTCACGCATTCGAGGCATATATTCTCAATCCAAAGATTACGGGAAATGTTCTGCATGTGCATCCGATCCTCGTACTGATTCTGCTGCTGATCGGAGAGCGGTTTTTCGGTATCTGGGGGATGGTTGCAGGGGTTCCCATCGGGTATTATATCATCAGTGTTTTAACCAGAAAGGACGATAGTTTATCGGTCGTTGATCCGATTCTGTGATCACGATCAATCAGTTTTCCAAAGGATAAAGGACATGGCAAAACCTTTGCATTTTTTCTTTCCTTTTCTAAGATGGTTTCCTCTGATTACGGCACGATCTCTGCGCGCGGATCTCATTGCCGGAATTACCGGGGCGATCATCGTCCTGCCGCAGGGGGTCGCATTTGCCACCATCGCCGGCCTGCCGCCGGAATACGGTCTGTATGCGGCCATCGTACCGGTTCTGGTGGCCGCCTTTTTCGGATCGTCGTTTCATATGATTTCCGGACCTACAACCGCCATTTCCCTGGTTGTTTTCGCCAATATCGGTAACCTGGCCCAGCCTTTCAGTGCCGATTACATTCAACTGGCGCTCACCCTGACTTTTCTGACCGGGCTCTGTCAGTTTGTGTTGGGGCTGGCCAGGCTCGGCGGTGTCGTCAATTTTGTATCTCACTCGGTGGTCGTCGGTTTTACCGCAGGTGCCGCCGTTCTCATCGGAACCAGCCAGTTCGGGCATTTTTTCGGGTTGATGCTGCCCAAAAGCGCATCCTTTATTTCCAGTTGGTTCGATTTGATACGTTCCTTGCCCGCTGTCAATCTATATGTTGCGGCAGTCGGTGGCGTTACCCTGATGGTGGCGGTCGCTGTCAAGGTATGGCGGCCCCGTGCCCCGGCCTTGTTGATAGCGATGGTTGTCGGCAGTGTTGTAAGTGTACTCATCGACGGTGAAAAGCACGGCATCCGACTGGTCGGTGCATTGCCGGATCGCCTGCCGCCGTTGTCTCTGCCCACTATTTCGTTAGGTACCATTCACGATATCGTGCCCGGAGCCATGGCTGTGGCCATGCTGGGGCTGGCCGAGGCCGTATCCATTGCCAGATCCGTAGCCACCCGATCCAATCAGAAGATCGACAACAGTCAGGAATTCATCGGTCAGGGGCTGGCCAACATGGTTGGCAGTTTTTTTTCGGCGTATGCCGGGTCCGGGTCTTTTACCCGTACCGGGGTCAATTATGAAGCTGGGGCGAAAACTCCCATGGCAGCCGTATTTTCAGCCATTTTTCTGGCCCTGATTCTGCTCTTCATAGCCCCGCTGACCGCCTATCTGCCGCTGGCATCGATGGCAGGGGTCATTCTGCTGGTGGCCTGGAATCTGATCGATTTCGCAAGCATCCATCATATTATCCATACGAATCGCAGTGAAGCCGGCGTCTTGATGCTCACCTTTCTGGCAACCCTCTTCGTTCAGCTCGAGTTCGCCATTTACGCCGGCGTCATCCTGTCGTTGGTACTCTATCTCAGAAGAACGTCTCACCCTCACTTTGTGATCATGGCGCCTGATCCGACAGACTGCCGTCATCGCCTGGTCAATATCCGAAACAAGCTGCTTCCGGAATGTCCCCAGCTCAAGGTACTTCGGCTCGATGGCTCCATTTTTTTCGGCGCGGTCAATCATATCAGTGAAGAGCTGCACAGCATTATCGATGCCAGTCCGGAGCAGTACCATATCCTGATCATTGCCAGCGGCATCAATTTCATGGATGCTACCGGTTGTCACATGCTTTTTCATGAGAATCGGAGCCTGCGCATCTCCGGCAGAGAAATATCCCTCTGTTCCCTGAAGCGTGAAGTCATGGATATGCTCAAACGCGGCGGCTGCTTTGCCGATATGGGTTCCCAGCATTTCTTCACTTCCAAAGACGAGGCCATTCACACCATCATATCCCGCCTGGACCCCGAGCGATGCGCGGTTTGTCATCTCAGGGTCTTTACCGAATGTAATGAACGTCCCGGCTCGAAAAATTCGTGGCCGGATCAGATATAATGTGTTAAACAATTCAAATAATTCTCTATGAATGCAATTCAATAAAGACCTAAACAAGGAGACATGAATGACCAAAGCCACCGCCCGTCACATCCTGGTAAAAACACATGACCAATGCCATGACATCAAGAATCAGATTGAAAAGGGGTCTGATTTTGCCGACATGGCCAGGAAACATTCGCTCTGTCCTTCCGGAAGACAGGGAGGAACGCTGGGGGAATTTTATCCGGGGCAGATGGTTCCGGAATTCGATCAGGTTGTCTTCAGAGACGACATCGGCAAAGTCCATGGCCCGGTTCAAACCCAGTTCGGTTTTCACCTGATTGAAATCACCAGCCGAAGCGAATAAGCCTGCAATACATGTCGAAAAAAATCCTGATCGTGGAGGATGAAATCATTACAGCCATGGCGATTGGGTCCGAGCTTGGTACGGCCGGTATTCAGACGGTTCTGGCATTATCCTGTGCGGAGGCCATCCAATGCGCCGAAACCGAAAAACCCGATTTGGCATTGATCGATATCCATCTCGGGAATGAGATGGATGGGATCGAAACGGCCCGGCGGATCAAGGATCGTTTCGGAATTCCCACCATTTTCATGACCGGTTACAGCGACACTTCGGTTCAGGAACAAGCCGATGAAGTGGGCTGCCTGGGATATCTTGTCAAACCTGTTTCGGTGAAAAGTATTCTTGCCATCATTGTTGTTCCTTGTGAGAATGAGGGAATATAGGAACTGTGCGGAAGAATCAGGCTAAAATGCTTTCCGATAAGTTCCGCCGAATCGCAGTATCGAGCTTTACGATCATTCTGTTCGTGATGATCGTAATTTCCGTCCATCAGTACGTCCAGTTACGGAGTAGACTGCTGCAACGTTTGCAGAACACGTTGGAAGAGCGTACCCTCAGCTTGAATGGTGTGTTGACCAGGCTATCCCAACAGAACGAATTCATGCGACTCTGGAGCGAATATTACTTTTCGACGGCTTCGGATGATTTGCCCGATTCACCGTTCATTCCAATGATGGAACACAACGAGCAAGGCAATTTTTTTTATATCGATCAGGTCAAACCGCCATATCAACGGGATGAAGTCGGAACGATTATTGTCGGAGGTACTTCTTTAAGCGGAAAATCAGCCATCGCCAATAAAAAACTCGGTGCCGCCCTCGAGTTGTTCTCTTTCCAACAAATTACACACAAACTCAATCCTTTTATTTCCTGCAGCTATTGCGTCTTTTTCGGATACATCGGCAATATTTTCCCATGGGTCCCGTCCGAAAAACTGGTTAAATCGTTTCAAGATACAAATACTGCAGGCAACGAAATTGGGGGAGGCCAGACACGTAAACTGGTTTCCCCGGAAAACAATCCCGAAAAAATCGGCGTGTGGACAAAGGCATATGTCGATAAAATTACCAGGAAGCTCATGATTACCCGTGCTTCACCGGTATATTACGAAGATCGCTGGGAAGGCTTCGTATGCATGGACATTTCACTGGATTTTCTCAATGAGTTCGCTCAGCATATCGACCCATCTGGTAAGCTCCCGCTTCTTGTCAATCAGGTTGGGCAGGTGTTGGCCGGCAGTGGCACTGCGACAAATGAAATACCTGTTGCCGATGAAATTATTGGCCCGGAATTCAATCTCGGTTATAAAGAAGTGATTCAACGTTCGGAAAAAAGATTTACAGCGATTCATGGGAAAAATGTTATTTCTCTACCGCTCGAAATAAAAGACTGGTATATCATATATTCGATCAGTGAATGGCGCATGGCCGGATTGCTCATGCGCAATTTTACCATCTATCCGGTCCTTGCCGTCTGCCTAACCTTGTTCTTCATTGTGATCTATCGCGTTCTGAAAACGGGTTATATTTCTCCTTCCTTAGCGCTTGTCGACTATATCCAGAATGAAGCATCCGGAATAGAATTGCCGGTTCCGGCAGTTCCGAAAGAGTGGGCGGACAGTTTCGATCGACTGTTCAAGATTTTTGAATTGAAAACCGTGGCAACCAACATGCCGGGAGGGATTTTTACACTGATCCGGCATCACGAC
>CAYQKZ010000057.1:0-1735 GCA_964418135.1 uncultured Desulfobacterales bacterium | reverse complement strand
GATGAAAATGAATCGATCGATAGGCATCGAAACTTGTTGGACATTATCCATACGGATGACAGGCGGTTGGTGTCTGCCGCCATCGATGATTCCGCAAGCTACCTGTCGGTACTCAATATTGAATGTCGATTGATGAGTGATGATGAAACACCGGTCTGGATAAGAATCGCATCCCATCCGCGCCGTGTAGACAGCCACATCGTCTGGGACGGTCTGATGCTCGATATTACGGATCGGAAACTGGCGGAGCTGCAACTGAGGCGAGCTTTTGAAGAAAAAGAAGTGCTGCTTCGTGAGATTTCTCATCGCACCAAGAATAACATGCAGGTGATCCACAGTCTGCTGGGGCTGCAGTCCAACAGTATCAGCGATCCGAAAGTTCAGGATATATTCAAGGAAACACAAAACCGGATCATGTCTATGGCCAAAGCTCACCAGATGTTGTACCAAACCAAAGACCTGACCCGTATCGATTTTAAAGCTTATCTGTATGAACTCAGTTCCGGTTTGATCGAAAGCTATAAATCCATAGAGGACAAGATTCATCTGGATTTCCAGGCGGAAACGGTAGCCGTTTCTCTGGATGTTGCCATCACCTGTGGGTTGGTTGTCAATGAATTGATTTCCAATTCGCTGAAATACGCTTTTCCAGGAAATCGTGGGGGGGTGATCCGGATGCAATTGTTCAAGGATGCAGATCACTATATTCATTTGAACATTGGTGATGACGGTGTGGGATTTGCAGAAAATTTCGATATGAAGCACGTTACATCTCTTGGCGTCCAATTAATCACCAATCTGGTGAAACGGCAGTTGAAAGGAACTTTGGATGTGGATATTCATAATAATCCGGAATTTCGAATTTGCTTTAATAGCGGATAAGATGACCGTATTGCAACCGTCATTAACTCTTCATGGTATATTATATTTATTGAGATGCCTAATGAAGTGTTTTTCGGGTCTTTCTGCCACTGACGGCTGAAAAAATCCTTCTGTACACGGTACTGGAAGCAACGGATGGGATAGGGGCCATGGAGATATTCAAACTGCATCGAATTGAAGAACTCGACTACACACGCTGCCGTGTTTTATCGCTATAAAAAACAGGGAGATGCGGGCAACATCCTGGGATGTTGCCCGTTTTTTTAAAATCAGGTCTTGTTCTTATTTTTTTCCTGTTTTTCCTGTTTCTTTTCTTTCATGGTTTTCTGTGGCTTTTTCTTTTCGGTCTTTTTAATATCCTTTGATTTAGACATACTGCCTCCTTCTTTTTTACTGCCGATGGCTACGGCTGTTCCATGTCTGAAGACTGAACCAAAACAAAGACGGTTACAAATATGGTAAGAATGATTCCTCCGGTGTGATCCGGAAAAAATCCTTGTCTGCTCTATACCATCTGAATCGATACGAATCAATCACCGTTTTACTATTTTTCAATCGCAACAGAGTTGCGATAACGTGATTCCCAACATAAACAACCCACTGTTGACAGTTTACGGTCAACAGTGGGTTTTCAAAATATGGATTCGGTTACTTGGATGTCATCACCCACACGCCGTTCCAGGTTTCCGGAGGAGAAACCATGTAATGTCTGCATTGTACGAGATACCGCTGTGCCGGGGGATCCATGGCTGCAATGGAGGCGAACACCTTTTCGGCATCCGGGAATCGGCCCGCATAGAACAGGCGAAGGCCCTGATCGAAAATATCCAGCGCCGGTAGGCGGTGTCCATAG
>CAYQKZ010000056.1:10976-13183 GCA_964418135.1 uncultured Desulfobacterales bacterium | reverse complement strand
CGAAATTATTTTTCTGAATGTTTATATTGATAGTCGGGCCGCTATCACGATCTATTCGTGTTCAGCGGCCTTTTTTTATCTGATGACAACCACACAAGGATACCAGACGATTTGAAGATTTGTTGTTTCATGCACTGACTGCACCTTTAAATTCAACATACCAATACGTTGAACGGTCATAACGTGCCTTTTCCTTGAAATCCATCCTCTGAAAGAATGTCGGGGGGGTATTGATTTCAAATTGTGACCAATCAAAGTATCAATTTTTTCGGGTCTGAGATGCCAATGCACTCAGAGGGAAATTGATAGTCGGGCCGCTATCACGATCTATTCGTGTTCAGCGGCCTTTTTATTTGGGGAAGTTAACTCAGTGACGATTAATAATAGCGGTACTTAATTATTCCACTTCAATCCTAAGGAGAAATTTATGCTGAAACAGTTTATGAATGCAATGGACAAGGGCCTGACGTTTTTCGAGGAATGGAGCATTTTTCTGGTAGTGATGACGGGTCTGCTGGCGTTGTTTGCCAACGTGATCCTGCGATACGCCTTCAATTACACCCTGGCATGGTCAGAAGAATACATCAAACTGGTCATCATCTACACGACGTTTATCGGGTTGAGCGTATCGGTCAGAAACAAATCCATGATCAAGGTGGACGTGCTGCTTCAACTCTTTCCCACAACCCGATTTCCCTTGATCGTTTTCAGTCATCTGGCTACCCTAGTATTTGCCGTCATCATGCTGGTGTATGGATGGAAAATGGCCGCTCAGCAGGCAACAACCGGCCAGACAACCATCATTTTGCAAATCCCGATGGTCTGCCTGTATGCCTTGATGCCGCTAATGGGTGGATTGACGCTGATACGGACGCTTCAGGTACTGTATCAGGATATCGTATTAGAAAAATCCAGAAAAATAGCTACATGAAATAAAAGGAAAATAAGGATATTTTCAATGAAAAAACGCAATTTGACATTCGTAACACTCCTGGTCTGGATGATGATCCTGGGAATTGCTTCCACGGCACCCGCACAATCAGACGGTATTCCATCCGATATCCTGGTGGTATCCGGAACCATCACCAACGATCAAGGCAAGCCCCTGAAAGAAGTCCGTCTCCAGTTTTTTTTCAATGGCATACAGATCGATTCGAAAGAGGAAGTACTGACCTCGAAATCCGGAAGATACGAAACCCAGTTGGCCTTTCCCAAAGAGGCCCTGCCCGGAGCGAAAGTGGAAATGGCGGCAGAAAAACCGACATTCAAAAGTACCGGCCATGTGGTTCTGGAAAACATCGTTCGGGAAAAGACCGATGTCAACGGAGTCGTCTCTTATCTGGCTCACCACAATTTCACGATGATCCGTGTCATTACCCCCGCTTTCTGGATCGCCAGTTTGATTTTGGTTGCTGTCTATGCCCTGATCGCATTCGAACTCATGCACCGGACCCTGGCGGCATTTCTGGGCGCATCGATCCTGCTTACCATTTCCTATACGGCGGGAACGTTTTATCCGGATTTCATCATCCTGACCTATGAAGATGCCGTCAGCGCCATCGACATGAACGTGATCTTGCTGCTGATGGCCATGATGATCATTGTCGGGGTAATGAAAAAAACGGGAGTTTTCCAATGGATGGCCTATAAATCCTATCAGATCGCCAAAGGCAACGTGTTTGTTCTGGCTGCCATTCTCATGGTCGTCACGGCATTTACTTCGGCGTTTCTCGACAATGTCACGACCATGCTTCTGATCATCCCGGTCACTATCGAAATTGCACTGACGTTGAAAATAAATCCCCTTTCGCTGCTGATGCCGGAGGTCTTTGCGTCCAATGTGGGCGGGGCTGCCACTTTGATCGGAGACCCTCCCAACATCATGATCGGAAGCTATGCCAAACTGTCTTTTGTCGATTTCATCATGAACATGTCGGTGATCAATCTCATCTGTCTTATCCTGACCATCGTCTATTTTCTATACTGGTACAAAAAAGACTACCTGTCCGCCCAGGTCGGAGATGTGGGGAAGCTGATCGAAACGCTCAGGAACGAATACAGAATCACCGACACAAAACTGCTGATCCAATGCGGAACCCTCCTGGCAATCGTGATCTTTCTTTTCATCATTCATGGGGTCCTGCACATGGAGCCCAGCATCGCGGCCTTGATCGGAGCGGGGGTTCTCATGGTCATCAGCCGGGTGG
>CAYQKZ010000056.1:0-10966 GCA_964418135.1 uncultured Desulfobacterales bacterium | reverse complement strand
GCCCACACTGATTTTCTTCATCATGCTCTTCATGGTCGTTGCCGGAGCCGAAGAAACGGGTCTGATCCAGATCATCGCGGGCTGGGTCAGGGATATCTCTCAGGGCAATCTTGTCGTGGCGGTTCTCATGATTTTATGGGTATCTGCCATCGCATCCGCTATTATCGACAACATTCCGTTCACCGCCACCATGCTGCCGATCGTGGGGTATTTGACAAGCGTCATCCCCGGCGCCCAGGGCGGCATCCTGTGGTGGGCTCTGGCGCTTGGGGCCTGCCTGGGTGGCAACGGCACCATGATCGGAGCCAGCGCCAATGTGGTCACCGTGGGCATGGCCGAACGGGCCGGGTATCCCATCTCTTTCATGGCGTATGTCAAGGCGGCATTTATCCCCATGATCATCACCATTATATTGTGTTCCGGATGGCTGCTGCTGGTGGCAATATGACACACAGGAACAGAAACATTTTGAAAATTCAATATCGGATTCAAATGGAACACGCTGATCAGCCGAGCAAATAATTTTTCTGAATGTCTATAATATCATTCATCCAGAACAGACCGGTTCCGCCCGGATTGTTTGGCCCGATACAATGCCGTATCAGCTCTATTGATAAACGTTTCGACGTTTTCATCGCTTTTCAATTGACTGATGCCGAAACTAGCCGTAACCACATACTTGTTTTTAAGCAAATCCGTCTCCGACAACGCTTTTCGGATGCGTTCGGCGATTGAAAATGCGATTTTGCCATCCGTCTGTTGCAACAGAACAATGAATTCTTCCCCGCCGTAACGTGCTACGATATCTTCGGATCGGGTATGCTTTTTCAATAAATCCGCATACCCCATCAGAACACGATCCCCCGCATAATGCCCGAACGTATCGTTGATTCGTTTAAATTTGTCGAGATCGGTCATAATTACCGAAAGCGGTTGGAGTTTTCGAATGGATAACAAGACCAATTCCCGAATGCGTTCGTCAAAATAGCGCCTGTTGGCCAATTGGGTTAAAGAATCCGTTCTGGCCAGTTCTTCGATCTTTTGATTGGCAACCCGCAGATGCTCATTGACCTGCTTCAGGACAGCATTCTTTTTATGAAGCTCCCGCATGTAATTATTCATTTCATGATTCAGGGACAAGATTTCTTTACGCATACCGTCGATATCTTCGATATCCAGGCGACCGAATGCCAGAAAGCAATCGGCTGACTTCCTGAAAATGAAGTAGTAACTCTGCGGCAACCTGGAAGCAGTGGCGATATTGATCAATTGTTCAGGGAATGGATCGCATGTCAAATTGGAAAAATCGAATTTACCTGAAAAGTCAACGATGATTTCCTGGAAACATTTTCCGGCCAGCGGATACCCGACGACTTGGTCGGCATAGTTATTCGACTCGTTAATAACACCTTGTTCAGAAAGAACAAAAAACAAAACTGGCGCTTGATTTTTTAAATAAGCAAAGGCTTCTTTATCAATATATCGGTCTGGATCCATCTCAGTTACCTCTGATCAATTTTTCGAGATCATAGAGGGAGGAGATGTATTCGACGCCGGGATACTGTTTGATCGTGTCGACACCGCCCCATCGGAAAGCTTGTCCGCCAACCAGCAGATCCAGGTTCGGAAAATCGCTTTTTATGATTTCGATGCAGCGGATCAAGCTGTCCAGGTTCGGCAGAATACTCAAGGAGAGTGCCACGATATCCGGCTTGACGTCCTGAATATACCGTATCAAATCTTCCGATGGGGTGTTTGCGCCAAGGAAATAACCGTCCCAGCCGTTGAGTTCGAAAATATCCGCAACCATTTTACCCCCAATCTGATGGAATTCATTGGCGGTACATGAAACAACGGCTTTTTTTCCAACACGTTCGATAGCAAATAGTTGGGGATAAACCAGATTCAACAAGCCTTCGGTAATGGAAGAAGCCAGGTGTTCACCGGCAACGGTAATGTGATTGTTTTCCCACATCTCACCCACCGTATACATACTCTGTTGAAAGAGTTTTTCATAAAGCGCTCTGATCTCCACTTTTGCATCGAGCAGTTTCTGAACAATGTCATGACACACCGAACGCCTGCCGGCCAGAAGGGCTCTCAAGTAATCCTGATAAACACGCTCTTCGATGATATCCATGAATATCCTCCGCCAGGTCAAATACTGCGATGCGACATCACGATATGGCCTGATATGCCTTTTGGGTTATTGCCTGGACTGCGGATATCCATTCAGATGCAAAACGTTTCGAATCCATCAGCCATACCCGCATCGCATCCAGTGTTCCTTTAATCCCGTTTTTTTCATCGGCAACCGCAGAAACCAATAATCTGCCTGTCTCGGCGTAAGTGCCGGCCATTTCGAATCCAACGGCTGCATTGAATTCATCGGCCAGAGACCGCAACATCGTCTCCGGGAAGTACTTTTCCCGCATGGACCTCAGATCATCCGCAGCAGCACGCAACTTTTCGTACATCACCGCTTTATCCGGCACAGATGCCGACAGTTCCTCGCTCAAACATCTCAGGGTACATTCCATCATGATGGACGGCATTCCCCGGGTCGCCAGCACCCGGCACAGCCAGTCGATCTGTTTTTGAAGTGCTTCCCGATCCAATGTCGTCAAGGTGACAAGCCAGCAAATATCGCTGTCCGAAAAACGCTTGCCCCGAACCCCGTAGCGATGTTCAAAATATGGAAATGCGCTCCAGACTCGATCACTGGCAGCAAGGGCTGCCTGAATTTCTCTATCGTCTTCGGGTATCGGATGATTTCCGGCTTCCGGATTGATTCGGGTGACATGATACGACCGCTTGCTTTCCTTCAACGGGTACAGCGCCGTGTACAGGGCTTCGAGACCGGAAAACGCTTCGAATGCGGCTTGAATGATCGAATCGTGTAAAGCGGAATCACCGAATGCATGGTTCATTTTTTGTGAAAATGATTGCCAATGGTTACTCACATCAGCCCCATAACTGGAGTAGTATAGACAACCGATCGATTCGTCCAGATGATATGTCGCCGTAATATCCGGTCGATGCATCCTGTTGCCGAGCGTCGATCCTTCCAGCACATACAGATACCCCAGCAGCGTGACCGGATTTTCAATCTGTCTGATGCGAATCTTTTCCGTCATGGACAGCGCATGCTGTATGCAAACATCGGCATCCAGTATGAATCGGGGTTTGAAAAAATTCAGATCAGCTTCCAGGAGTGGGAGTTTTCTCAAATCGTCACCCCAGACTGCCGTCACCTGCCGGTCATGGGTATTGGCAATTTCGTTTTCCAACACACCATGAATGACGGACAACGCTCTCAACTGACTGAAATAGCATTCCAGGGGAAGCCGATGTTCCGTGAGGGCGATAAAATACGGCAGAGATTCGAGCCTTGCATGATACGATTTCGTCTCTTGTCGGAGCCGGCTCATCAGTATTTTGGATTGATCTGTCGGAATAGGCGTTGCTGAAATATCCATATACATTACCTTACGTCTTTTATTTCGTGTTGTTCGTGTATTTCAGTGATGTCCTTACATCGAAGGATTCCGCAACATAAAAAGTTCTTCTTCAGTGAGCGGGCGATCCTGTATTCCGATTGATTTGGCTTTCCTCTGGCAGACCTTGCACAAACCTGTTTTCCTGTTATAGGAAGGCACGTCGGGATGAATAGGACACATAGGTTGCCCAATGCTCGGAAATTTTGTAATTTCTCCCTTTAAAAAAGAAATCACCTCCGGCTCTTTATCGTAATTGATCAGACCGTTGTTGATGAGTTTCCACCTGCAGGAAGAACACAATTGTCGCCCCTGATCGGATGCCTTCACTTCAGGGTGATAGATACATTTCAATTCAGAGGAATCGCCGGCCAATTCGACTTTGGAAGTCTTGGTTTCAGAAGCATTCTGCAATTGATCGACCCTGATTTCTTCAACCATTATATTGGATTGAAGGGAACGCTTCTTGGATTTTTCGGAGGTCTTTATCTTTCTCTTTGCAGATTTGGATGTTTTTCTTTGACGCTTAGGTATGGATTTCGAAACCCGTTTCTGGGACGGAAGCGATTCCTTTTCCAGAATTCCATTAGACACGCCGGAAACGACTTCCTCCGAAACAATGTTTTCAGCCGACGTCATCACATTTTCATCGACGGCCTCTTCATTCGAGTTCTGAGCGGACTCTGGAATGATGTTATTGAACGAAGTTTCACCTTCAGAAAAAGACATCGAACTTTTGATTAAATCGATGGTCTGATTCTTGAGGGACTCAAGCAACTCCTCCTTTTGAACAATCATCGACTCGAGAGCCTTGTAAAGCGATTTATATCCGTCGATATCTTTGGCGTAAGCAACGGCCAGTTCATCGTATAATTTGAAAACATCAATGGCATGATCATTAAGTGTAATTGACATTGGCAAGCACTTCCTATAATTATGTTGTTATGGAATCGTTAAGTCATAAATTTTTTATTTTATTACAATATATCTTTATAATCAATCTTGTATTTCATTTACAAGGACTTATTTCGATGGAACAATGATTGCCGCATCTAAAAATCGTACAGACGGTTCGATTAACGAGGAAAAATATTCATGGGAAACAAATTCAACATCGAGATCCATGTTCGATTCAAAGATATCGACAGCATGGGACATGTCAACAATGCCGTATTCTTCACGTATTTCGAAGAAGGAAGAAAGGCTTTTTTTCAGAAAATATCGGAAGGAGCCGGATTTCCTCTTTTTCCGTTCATTCTTGCGCACATCGATTGTGATTTTATCAGCCCCATCACGCTGAACAGCCAGGTATCCCTGAAAGTGTCGGTAAAGGATATCGGTAACAAGAGTTTTGTACTGACCTATCGTCTGGCAGACACAACAGATGATTCCATCACTTATGCGAAAGGGGAATCCATTCAGGTCTGCTACGACTACAAGGAAAGCAAATCCATTATCGTTCCCGCTGAATTGAAGCTAAAACTGAGTGAATATCTCTGATACGAGTTCAATTTAAAAGTTTTGAAGGAACCCATTGCCTGCAAGAAATCAAAAGATGAAACCGACCAGGATTCTTGTGGTTGACAACGAAGATGACCAGATAAGGTTGATGCACATCATTCTCACGAAATTCGGATATGATGTCTCGACCGTATCATCTGCCGAAGCAGCCTTGAAAGAAATCAATTCCGAAAATTATCAGCTCATCCTTACCGACTTGATCATGCCGGAAATGGAAGGACCGGAATTATGTGAAAGGATTAAACGCATCAAACCGAATACCAAAGTATATGCCATATCAGGTCATGTCGAACTCTACAAAAACAACCTGGCACAATCCGGGTTTGACGGTATCATCAAAAAGCCTATCCATATGAACAGCCTGAAAGAAGCGATTGCTTCAGCGCTCAGCGTCGCCGAATAGTGTTTGAAAAGGGGAATTCTCATGTATTACAGAGCTGTTGAAGTGCCCTGAATGGCTGTCAGCACCTCTTCATGCTTGACCTGAATCCCCGTCCACAAAGCGAATGTACGCTTGGCCTGATTGGCGAGGGAAGAGAGCCCATCCATAAACGGAATATTTTTACTTTGCGCCATGTCCTGCCAGAAATTACGGGAACGACCATAATTGAGATCGATGACCATCTGACAATTCGGCAAGTCAAGATGTTTTACCAGTTCAGCCAATTCCGGAGACTCTCCCGGACTGGACACCGATGTGGCATTGACCACAAGATGGACTGGAAGGGTTTTTCCCGCAAGACTGTTCAATGATATGGCTTCTCCGCCGATCTTTTTCGTGATGGCATCGATCTTATTTGGATTCCGGCCGGTGATCAGAATCGGATTGGCTCGCACCCAGTTGAGGATAAAGACAACGGCTCTGGCCGCACCTCCCGTACCGAAGACCAGGGCCGATTTGCCGGCCATATCCAGGTCTGCGTCCTTAAGTGCATCCATAAAACCGATGGCATTGGTGTTATACCCCTTGAGTTTATCGCCGACCCGGACAATGGTGTTGATCGATCCGATAATGGTAGCCCCTTCAGACAGGTCATCCAGATATGGAACGATCGACTCCTTGTAAGGAAGGGTCACATTGGCGCCGGCAATATTCATTTGTCTGATTGACTTGACGGCATCATTCAGCTTTCCGGGCGCGATCACGAAAGGTTCATAACTACCCTGGATACCAGCCTTTTTCATGATTGCAGAAAAAATTTCGGGTGCTTTCGTATGCAGCACCCGGGCATCGCCTAAAATATAAAATTTTTTTTCACCCTGCGCTTTTTCAGAAATTACATGCTCTTCCATAGGATATCCTCGATTGTCCATGTCTCGCTGGTCTCAGCGTATAGAATTTAGGCGATTTCCAACAAACAATACCATAATAAAATACCGTTGATTGGTGAACGGTGACGGTAAACGGGCATAATTTGCACCTCCCTTATGCTCCCTCACCCAGCGGGGGTTCAAAAGTTAAGATTATGACCGTTGACAATATATCTGACTGCCAACACGCCGTTTTTACCATTTGCCTTCATTTGAAACAAGGCACCATCGGCAAGTGTCAACAGCTCCTGGAAATCTCCGGCATCCTCGGGAAAAGACGCCAGTCCGAGGCTAACACTGACATGGATGTTGCATCCATGGTCACAGAGATACCGGGTTTCATGGATTTTTCTGCAAATTTCTTCCGCTTTTCGACATGCCGATTCTTTGGACATATCCGGAAGCACCACGACGAATTCGTCCCCACCATATGCAACGCCGAAAGCCGGTTCCAGAATGCAGCTCCGAATCGTACCGGCAATTTCGCAAAGAACCTGGCTGCCTTTCAGATGTCCATAAGAATCGACCACCCGTTTGAAGTTATCGATATCCATGAAAATCAGGGATACGGGATCCGAACCGGCCCTTCTTTCTGAAATCATGGTACCGAGAGTGCGATAGAGATAGCGGGTATTATACAATCCGGTCAGGTTGTCGCGGATGGTCAGGTCATGAATCTGTGCATACCGCCGCATATTTTCAACTGCAATCGCCGCATAATCCGCAATCACCGAAAGCAGGCACATGGTTCGCTCTCCGGTGCTGACAGGGTTCACCAGCTCTATCACACCGGAACATTTATCGGCATAGATCAACGGAACAGCGATGAGGGCTTGCGTCGTCATGCCAGAAATCCGGTCCACACGGCTGCAAAACTCGGGACAGGAACTAACATCATCGACAATTATGGGTTTCTTTCGGAGAACCGTCTGCCCGGCAATCCCCTCCCCGATCTTCAATCGGATGTGCTTGACGGTATCCAGACTCAGATTGACGCAAACCTCGAACCGCAGCTCCCTGCTTTCTTCGTCCACGAGCAGCAGGGACCAGTTTTCGGCCGGAAGCAGTTCGGAAACCTTCTGAAGCATTTTTCGAAAAAACAGCCGGGGTTCGAGTTCCGATGTCAGCGCTTTACCGATCTCCAGGCAGGAGAGACAATCTTCCCGGCTCAACGGGATTTTCTGGTGTACAGTGGTCTGGGTAATCATATGCAATCGTCTCGTTATCCGATCCTGAAACGGTTAAACCCGGCTATCCTTCAATCAACTGTTTGCATTCCTGCAGATCGACCTCAAACCGCTGGGTTTTATCCCATTTATGCTCCCGACGCAGAATGAAATCATCGTAGAAGCCTTTCAGCACCACGGCAATCCAGAGCTGACAATAAGTAAAATAAGACAGAACGATGAGAAAGATATTCAACGGCGTGTCTTCCCGCTCGCGGGACAGCGCGATGATCAACTCCAGTGTAAAAAGGCCGAAAGCAAAATACCAGACCTCCTGGTACGGACCGGGCACAGGGATCGATATCCAGCCAAGCACCGCCAGAAAAAACAGCAGGTCGGAAAGCAGGATCGCCAGAAAAAAAATATAATACACAGCCATGGTATAAAACAGCTCCATCCCCACCACCCGCGGCCTGATTTTAAATATCCGGGCGATATGCTTTTCGAGAACATAATTGTTCCCCCGTGCCCACCGTACCCGCTGTTTGAACCAGACGCGCAGCGTCTCCGGCTCCTGCTCCCAGGTGACGGCATAAGGGATGAACTTGATCAGATACCCGGCCTCGTAAATGCGAATGGAGAGTTCCGAATCTTCGGTAAGCGCTTCGGTGTCCCATCCGCCCAGTTCCTCGATCAATGTACGCCGCATCAGGTAATTGGTGCCGGGAAGGGTCGCCATCTGAAACAGATTCCAGCGACCGGCCTGGATAATCCACTGGAAGGCCAGGCCTTCGATATTGATGAACCGGGTCAGCAGATTTTTTTTCTTGTTGATACAGCGGAATTTGCCGACCACAGCCCCCAGGCGATCATCGGTAATGAGTTGTCGGGCCAAATGGAGGATCGAATCCGGCTCGGGGGTGTTGTCGGCATCAAAAATCCCGATGACATTGTAACGACAGCGTTTGAGTCCCTGATTCAGCGCCGCGGATTTACCTCGCGCCGCTATTGCTTCGGGAACATTGAACAGCCGGACTCTGTTGTTCCGAAACGCGATTTCTTCGACAATACTTGCCGTCCGATCGGTACTTCCGTCGTTGATGACCAGAAATTCGATTCGATCTGGCGGATAATCGAGATTCAGGAGCGCATCCAGCGTCTTGGCTATCACCATTTCCTCATTGTGAGCAGGAATCATGATCGAGATTTCAGGCAGCTCCGGACAGACCTGTTCAAGTTCGATGCGTCTGCGCTGTGTTCGAAATCCATACATATATCCCAGCATGAACAGAATGAACTGATATCCCAGCATGAACCAGATGATGACAACACTGAAAACGAATGTATAGTTCAGAACCAGATGCGAAAACATGATTGTTCCTTTGAATGTCGTTCCATTGAAAAAAACATCGTTATAAATGGGTGCTGCGGCGAACGGCACCGGCAAAAGTGCGACGCACCAAAATGGCCATGTACAGCAAGCCCAATAGCGCACAGGCTACGGTTCCAAAAATGACGATTGCCGTCGCACTGTACAGACTGGTCCGATTGACGATCGTCGATGCCGTACTGTCGGCAATGACTTCTACCTGGTGTTTGCCACTGGGAAGCAGCATGATCCAGTTGCCCGCATATCCAATGGAACGCACGTCGGTTTTCCTGCCGTCGATCTGAACCTCGTGGGGCTCCCGGTTCAGGAGAGCCATCGTCCGCAGCTTGGAATCATAGGTGAACTCGAATCCATCCAATGTGGGTGTTAACGAATCCATATCCCCGGAAAAACGGAGCATCCGAATATCCAGCGCAGAGTTGTCCATCAGTTGAAATTTTCGTTCCAGCGGTGAAATCCGATATTTGCCCGCAGGCATGAAGACAGAATTGTCTCCCCATCCGGGCCACATTTTGCCATTGACCTGATAATCCCGCCACTGGCCAGGAGAATTGAGAATAACGGCTTCTTTCGATTCGATGGTCCAGAAATTCGATTGGTTTTCCACAAGCACATCATTGGCCAGTACCCTGGAAATCGCTTCGATATCCGGATAGGGCACAGTTCCTTCACTGTAAACAGCCACCCTTCCGGAAGCCTGTTGTGCGGCAATCACGGTCTGGGCCAGCTCGATCCCCATGGCCGTCTGAGAGGGTGCATGTGATTTTTCGATGCTGCGGTCCGGAACGACATTGATGTCGAACATCAACCGGTTTCGATCTTTGACCAGTTTCAGATACGTTTCCGTAAATTTCAGATATCGGTCCGGACTCTCCGCCCAGAAATGCGACGGATCTTCCACCTGAAGCGTAAACGGAAACCGATCCATAAGCGCAAGAATCAGGCGGGAATCCACACCGGTATCCCGGTTCAGGGTTTTTGAATGCAGACTGTCCAGCATGGTTACCATGACTTCCATGTCTCGTGTCTGTGCAACCGGGGTTACTTTTTCCAGCAATTCCTGATGCCACGCCTGAACCCGCTGCGCCCGAAACGCCTCGAATTTTTTCAAAGCCGTCCGGTTGCGCTGCCAATAATACGGCGATGTCTGCGAAAAAAGCAGGATCGGATCGAAATGATGCTGCGCCAGAAACGCCGCTCGTGTGGTAGCCCCCATAGGCAGATAGGATTTGGGATTCTCCGGACCGTTGACAGTGTCATAATTCAGTTCGGCAATGTTGACGCCGTCCCAGTCGTATTTCTGCAGAAAATCGACCGCGAAATCAAAGACAGCCTGCCGGCATTCGGGAATATCCAGATCCATATGGTGTCTCCAGCCGACCTGTCCATCCTCGCCGGTAGCTGTCTTGGCACGCCACTCCGGATGATCCTCCCAGAATTTCATGCTGACATGCGGAAACTCGAACCAGGCATAAACCAGAATGCCGTTTCGGTGACAGACATCGACCAGATGCTGGTAGTTGTAAGACCATTTCGGCCAGAACTGGTAAGCAGCCGCATAAATGGCACGAACCCCCATGCGGCTCCACTGCTCGGCAAGTTTGTCTTCGGCCCCTTGTCGTTTGGCAAGCGCCGGATCGAAATAGAGTTCGAGCTGCTTGCGCTGAACCGGCAGATTCAGTTTGAAACCATCTCGAATGTAATGGATTAAATAAGGATATCGGGTATATCCAAGCTTGCTGACCGGATCGAACCTGGCCCCCAGATACAGGAAACTGCCCTCATAAAATCCTCCCAGAACCGCCAGGGGAAGTTCGCTTTCCTCGTCCCTGGCATAAACGGTCAGCGTTTTCGGAATGGTAAAACGAGGCACCGTCGCCGATGGATTCCATGTAACGTCCTGAGTACCGTACAGCATCTCATCCACAGACCGGACCTTGATCGATCGTTTCTGTTTCTGAACCCCCACACGCTGACTCAGCGGACTCGGACCATCCAGAATCAGCCTGCCGCCTTTTCGGACATACGATTGAATCGCTTCCACCGAATTATCCGGCAGCTTCACGGCAACCGCCTGAGGC
>CAYQKZ010000055.1:0-13220 GCA_964418135.1 uncultured Desulfobacterales bacterium | reverse complement strand
ATCCGGCAGACCGGTCATGGGGCAGAGCGATGTATATTCCGGCTGGGAAATGGTGATATCGATATCCCTTTTCTTCTGGTAGGCATATTCGATGGGGTCGAGGACATCCGCCTGGATATGGCTTGTGGATTCAGGCGTGATGGATGGTTTATGATCAAAAAAAGTGGACATAAGTATTCTCCAATAACGGCGATCTGATTTTTTTTACCGCGAAAATATTTGAAACCACGACATACAAAAAAATAACTTCTTCGCAGCTTCATGCGAGAAAATAACTTATATTGATGGCAGCGATCAATCGGGTCATGTGCGTTTATCGAGGCAGCTCACAACATATAATCTGCCATGATCATTCAATAATACCTCGGTCTGGAAGATATTTTCATGGGAGTTGCATGAGGTATTCAGCGCAGTTTTTCGATTTCCGTGAGCAGGCGCTCGAAGATCGCCCCGGCTTTTCCCTCGATGAACAGATCGCTGATGTTCCGGGTGAGGAGCGTTCTTTCCGAATTGATTTCGATGATCCGGGCCCCGGCCCGCTTGGCGATAACAGGCATATAAGCGGCCGGCTGAACCGTAGCCGAGGTGCCGATCACCAGCATGATATCACAGCTCGACGCCGCCATCCGGGATCGGCTCATGTCATCGAAAGAAATCATCTCACCGAAAAAAACGCATTCCGGTCGAAGAATACCGCCACATGAGCATTTGGGCGGCATGTCGGCCAGAGAGACCCGGCGGGTTTCAATCCGCGCATCGCAGTTCATGCACCGCTGCCAGGCAAAGCTGCCATGGAATTCGATGACATCAGTGTTTCCGGCCAGTTGATGCAGGCCATCGACATTCTGGGTAATGATGGTTTTCAGGATACCCATCGTCTCGAGTCGGGCCAAACCCAGGTGGGCTGCATTGGGCTTGGCCCGGTCCACAACATCCTTCATTTCACGGATCAGCACCTGCCAGACCTTGGCCGGATTTTTTATGAACGCATCGATGTGGGCATATTCCATGGGATCGATTTTTTCCCACAGACCGCCTTTTCCCCGAAAAGGCGGAATACCACTTTCCACTGAAATGCCGGCACCGGTCAACGCAACCACCCGGCCGGCAGCGGCCAGATCACGTGCCGCACGCTTGATCTGGGAATCCATAAATGTCTGCACCTTGCCGTTGTCAATTGATATTTTTCAATGTATACGCATTCCCAGATTCAAAATCAATACTTATGTCACCCCGGCCTTGCGACGGGTTCTCATTGACACTGCACAGACCCGGTGTTATAAAATCGTCAACTTTTGTATATCGCAACTCGGATGAAATAATCTCCCAGATCAAGGCCTTTTTAAATTACATGGATCAATCTGAATGTCTATATTTTCGGGATAACTCACCATGGCCGAAATCATCTCTCTGAACGCCAAGCTCCAGCTTTCTCAAGACAAACGGGATGCGCTCATCCGGAAGCGAAAGATACAGGCCGTTCAAAAAGTCTTTCAATGCACCCACTGTGTACAGAAATGCGAAAAATGCGGGGTTCATACCGAACTCAGGCCTGAAACCCGTATCGATCACGATCATTCGATCGGATGTCCCTACCGGTTCTGCGACAGTTGTCGAGACGAGTACCTGGATTTCGTCGGTCGACTGAAAGGTGGGGGCGATCCAACTTGCTATTGGCATAACGATGCCTGGTTTGAAAGCTGGCGACGATGGATCGATTATCAGGCGGCAATGGACCGCTATGTGAAGACGCCCGAATTTTTTCAGCTCATCCAAGAATTGAAGCAGAACCGTCTGGACGAATAGGAGGCTTATATGTTTGGTTTGGGAATGTCGGAACTTCTCGTTATACTGGTCATCATCCTGATCATTTTCGGCGCGGGCAAACTTCCGGAAATCGGTGGCGGTATCGGAAAGGCCATCCGGAATTTTAAAGACGCCACCAAAGAGTCGAGTGAACCGGGCAAAATCGAAGATGACAAAAAGCCGGGGGCTTAACCTCTCTCCATCTCCTTCCGGATACCTGCCAGTTGATCTGCGATTTCGCGAGACTGCAACCGCAAATCGTTCAATGCCTGTGAAATCCGATCCGTATCGCTCTGATGACCATCGGCCCGCTGCGTGATTCGGGTCATATCCGTGGAATACGCATCGAATCGATCCACCAGGCATTCCAGCAGGGATGTAAAAGCCGCGTCCGCCAGTTTGAAGATGTACTGGAATTTCAGGTTTTCCCGATAATCCGTAAAGTGCCAAATAATGGAACGTTCGGTTTCCCGTTTTATGCGTTCCACCCCGTCTTTGAGGGCATGTGTCTGATCCGCCTGCCGACTCTGCATCGGCTTCTTCAACAGGCGCTTTATCAAAGATATCAGTGTATAGCACCCTAATCTGGCAACCGTTTCGGTTTTGATACGAACGGAATATTGCAGTGTGATACCCATGGACGGCAGCCGGAGGTTCGTCTCTGATTTTACGACATCCATATCTGGAATATGAAGAGGATCCATAGGGTGTTGAATGGGAGTTCCCCCGATACTCTCCAGTGAGGTATTATAGTCTGAAAGGGCTTCCTGCAGCAAACCGTCGTAGGGGGCTGCTATCGTCTGCATACAGGCAGCGATTTTGGCTTCTTCCTCCCGAACGAACCGCACCGTTTCCGGCATCGTGGTTTCCGTTACAAACCTATCCAGAGCGTGCTTGAATTCCTGAAAAACGAGAAACAGGGCCTGGGTAAAACCGGTTTTTTCGTTTCTTCCCTCAAATGGTTCCAGTACTGCCGCATACTGATGGATGAAACCCAGAATGCCCGAGAGAATTTCACCGTTATGTTTGTCAAAAAAACGGTCCACATCCCTTTTCAGTTCCTGCCTGATTTTCTGAAGCGTCCCATCCAATGTGCTTTGAATCATGGCCTTCAATTGAAGGATTCTATCTTCATGGCGTTTGATTCGTTCCAGCATTTCGGATGCACCGACCGCATCCCGGCTCTGCATATCCAGATTGATATCGATCCAGTGATCCACGCCGGCCGATATTACCGTCAGGCGCTCGAGCGGATTCCGCAGCAGCAGCCCGTAGCGTTCATGTCGCAGCAATGCCTCGAAGTCATCCATGAACCGTCGGGTCTGGCTGTCTGAAAAGGCTGTCAGTGCATGTTCCTGCCGCCATTGAAGCAATCGCATATGGTCTTTTTCACTCAGGCCGGATTCCATCTGGATGAAAAGATTGTACAGAGAAGACAGTGTGTATATGCGGGGAGAGGGTTTGATCAGCGAAATTTCTTCCCGAATGCGCTCGATCAGCGGCAACAGGTTTTCCAGAGACTCGTGTTCGCTGAAATCGCAGTTGACGACAAACAGGATATGTTCGGCCAGCCCCATTTTCTGAATCATGGATAGAAACCGGATATCGGCACGCCGCAGGCCGGTCCGGCTGCTGATCACGTAAACGATCAGATGCGTCAGAAGCAGATAATCCTGAATCATGGCCAGATGCAGGGGGTTGGGGGAGTCGCTTCCCTGGCAGTCGGCCACTTCCATATTGCCGTCCAGTACATCGGCGTTGATTTCGATTTGAACATCCTTTAAATAAACGGCTAAGGAATCATCTCCGACAAAATCACGGTGTTGTGCAAACGCCTCGTTTTCATAATGCCGGATCACGGTTTCGGTTGAAACGATATCCTTCACCCGGTCATAGCCTTTTAGATAGGAATCCATCAACACGCTGTTTTCATTTCGTGTGCCGCCTCGGATCAGCCGATCCGGGCCCAGTTCGGCCAGCGCCGACTGGAGGGCCAAACGGCTTTCGGGCCGGCGGAAATCGAAAGTTGCGGAATCGGAGTCGATCGGCAGGCTCGGCAGCAGCACCATGGCATGTTTCAAATCCGCATGAATCTCATCCCAGGATTTAAAATAAAGCGTTGCCTTCAGTCCCGGGCCTTTTCTGACCCGCGTCACGATGGATGTAACGACGCCCGCCCCCCGCTTGAGATAGTCCCCTTTCAATAATGCGTTGATAAACGTACTCTTTCCGGACTTGATGGAACCGACCACTGCCACACGCACCCGTTCCCCGGACGTATGTGAAATGCGATGGCATGTCTTTTCCCAATCGTTTCGAATGGTTCCGGAGAATCCCGGAATCTCCCGGGCCGAAGCCATGAGATTCGCCATCTGACCGCCGGCTTGCAACAGATCTTCTTGAAGCTTATGAAATGAACGCATCGATTTATATAATCCGATTCCGTGTGTTTCGTGTAACACTTTCTCCCTCAGGACAGGTGGAGGTAGAGAACTTTTATCGCCAAAATTGTGACCAACCTAAGTACAATAAACCTTATTCAAGGGCAGATTGTCAAGGCATTAAAGATCATGATCCGAAGCCTTCCTATAAAATAACAATTATGTTGTTTATATGCATAATGAGACATATTTGTACAGATAATGTGTTTATTGAAATCATATAATAACCATGATTTCAATATGATGACCATTGGCACTGCATTTGCTTAATGAAAAGACATCGATTGTATGCTCTTCGTAGAGCAGTATCCGTAGAAACTATCAATAAGGAGGAAGAAAAGAATGAAGAGGAAACGAAATATCATCACCTGTATTCTGGCAGCTACAATCATCATCGGCAGTTTTTCGGTCGCATTGGCAGACGACGATGCCAAACCCGCGGCAGCCGAGGCTTCCAAACCAACGGCGGCCGTAGATATCGGAATTTTCAGCCAGTACATCTGGAGAGGATTGGAAATGAGTCACAACAGTGTTGTGATCGAGCCAGCCGTTACACTGGGTTACGAGGGATTCAGTTTCAATGTATGGGGAAACATGGATACCGATCGAAAAATCCGGGGATTGGATACATCCGAAGCCAAATACACGGAAACGGATTATACGATTTCCTATGCCCGGACGATTGGAATGGTCAAGCTGACCGGAGGCTATATATACTATGCGATGGATGCCATTCAGGATTCACAGGAGGTATTCGCTTCCGCCACCCTCAATACAATTTTGAGCCCCACCCTTTCCATTTACCGTGAAATCGCCCATGTTCCGGCATGGTATTTCAACCTCGGGATTTCCCATTCGCAGCCGATCGTGGATAAAATCACCCTCGATCTGGCCGCATCCGCCGGCTATTATTATTCCGATGATAGTGATTTCTCTGAAATCAACAATCCGGAAACCCAATACAGAACCTTTCATAACGGGTTGTTATCGGCTGGACTGACCATCCCCTTTGGCGAATACTTTGCCGTAAAACCCATGATCGCCTATTCGTTTCCGCTTTCAAGCACTGCCGACGATTACATCAAAGCCACCAGTATCAGCGACAATTCAAATTTCTTTTATGGTGGGATCACCTTGTCCATGGCATTTTAAAAACAAAATAACGATACTTCGATGTTCCCTGTGATGATTGGAAGTTGAGTCCCTTCTCGGTCACATGGCGGTGCAGGAACACACAGAGGAAAAGACGATGAACAGCATCTTTTCCTCTGTGTGATTTTACCGCTTAGACAGACATTTCTCCTATCCTTTCTGCGCCTTCCCTCGATAAGAATTTACCGCCGCAACGTCGCAACAATCGCAAGTTGTCATCCCCTCATAGAAACAGATCAGAAGAGGAGTGATGGTTACGAACCTCTATCATATCTCTATTAATTCATCAATATCAGCATGTTGTTAATTATTTGAAACTCGTACGCTTTATAATTTCAATTCATAATAATTCAAATATGTAGCAATATAATAATTAAATACATATTTGTAATTATAAGTGAATAGAGTGTTTCTTAATATATAATTTATACAGAATGTTATGATTTATAAATTATATGGCACTTTATTTGCATATATATTACGACAGTCGTATGTAATGATTAATCAATAATAACAAGGGGAAAATGATGAGAAAAATAGCCATTTATGGAAAAGGTGGAATCGGAAAATCGACAACCACGCAAAATACAGTTGCGGGTCTGGCGGAAATGGGCCGAAAGGTCATGGTAGTCGGCTGCGATCCCAAGGCCGATTCGACCCGGCTGCTTCTGGGTGGATTGGCCCAAAGAACCGTTCTGGATACATTACGGGAAGAAGGGGAAGATGTGGAACTCGAGGATGTTCGAAAAACCGGTTTCAGCGGGGTTCTCTGTACCGAGTCCGGCGGGCCGGAGCCGGGTGTGGGCTGTGCCGGACGCGGAATCATCACCTCGATCAATCTTCTGGAACAGCTTGGCGCGTATGCAGATGACGAAAACCTGGATTATGCGTTTTACGATGTCCTCGGAGACGTTGTGTGCGGCGGATTCGCCATGCCGATCCGTGAAGGCAAAGCCAAGGAAATCTATATCGTGGTTTCCGGCGAAATGATGGCCATGTATGCCGCCAATAATATCAGTAAGGGCATCGTCAAATTCGCCGAAGCCGGCGGCGTCCGGCTGGGGGGGCTGATCTGCAACAGTCGCAAGGTGGATAATGAAAAGGAAATGATCGAAGCCTTTGCCGACAAGCTTGGAACGCAGATGATCCATTTCGTTCCCAGAGATAATATGGTCCAACGGGCTGAAATAAATCGGAAAACCGTGATCGAATATGATCCCGTGCATTCTCAGGCGGAAGAATATCGGACGCTGGCTAAAAAAATTGAGGACAATCAGATGTTTGTTGTTCCCAAACCGCTTGAAATCGATCACCTGGAAAAACTGCTGATCGAGCATGGGCTGGCGGCGTAAAGATTATGAATTGATGAAAGATGCATTATTCTGGAATGTTGCGAATAATTTCAATGAAAAATAAGGAGCCAATGACATGTTAATGATTCGATCGATCGTCAGACCTGAAAAAGTGGACAATGTTCTGGCAGCGCTTATGGATGCCGGATTTCCGGGCATCACCAAAATGTCTGTGGTGGGCCGGGGTAAACAGCGCGGGATCAAAATCGGAGAGATCACATATGACGAAATCCCCAAGGAAATGATCCTGGCGGTCGTCAAGAACCAGGAAAAGGATTTTGTGATCAAAACGATCGTGCAGGCGGCTAGAACCGGAGATAAAGGTGCGTATGGAGACGGGAAAATATTCGTGATCCCCGTTGAAGAAGCCTACACGATCAGCTCGGGAATCAAGGAAACATCTACCGGAGAAATGACCGAGGTGAAGCTATGAAGGAAATTACCGCGATCATCCGTATGGGCAAGATGAACGAAACCAAGCGGGCGCTGACAGAGGCGGGCATTTCCTCCGTGACCGCACGGGATGCGCTGGGTAGAGGCAAAGGGCTTGTGGATATGCAATTGCTGAAGGGCGCGGAACAGGGCTACGAAGAAGCCATTTCGCAGCTTGGCCAGAGTGGACGGCTGATCCCCAAACGGATTCTGCTGATAGTCGTTCCGGACAAGCTCGTGGAGAAAACCGTGAAAACCATTATCCGGATCAATCAGACCGGAAAATCCGGAGATGGCAAAATTTATGTCATGCCGTGCCTGGATGCCGTTCGGGTTCGAACCGGTGAAACCGGTGACGATGTACTGGATGACGCATGAAAAATGACGAAGGAGGAGAAAAAGCGATGGAGACGATTGCCGTAGAAATCAGGGAAGAAGGCATGGACTCTGAGAGAGTGAAACAGGAACTGATAGCCAGATATCCGACCAAAGTGGCTAGAAAGCGTGCCAAACAGATTGTGATCAACAAAGTCGGAAAAGCCGGTAATGTTCCGGAAATTCAGTCCAACGTACGCACCACTCCCGGCCTGATCGGTCAGCGGGGATGCTGCTACGCCGGCTGTAAAGGGGTTGTGCTGGGACCGACCCGCGATATCGTCAATATCACCCATGGCCCGATTGGATGCGGGTTCTACAGTTGGTTGACCCGTCGGAATCAAACAGACCCGGATGCATCGCCAGACGGTCACAATTTCATGACATACTGCTTTTCCACGGACATGCAGGACGAGCAGATCATTTTCGGCGGTGAAAAAAAACTGAAACAGGCCATTCAGGAAGCCTACGACATCTTCAAACCCAAGGCGATCGGTGTGTTTGCCACCTGCCCGGTCGGCCTGATCGGAGATGATGTCCATTCAGTCTGCAAGGACATGAAAGAAACCCTTGGAATCAATATTTTCGGTTTCAGTTGCGAAGGATACAAAGGGGTCAGTCAGTCTGCCGGACACCATATCGCCAACAACGGCGTATTCACCCATGTGGTGGGAACCGATGATACCGTCCGGGAAGGCAAATTCAAAATCAATCTCCTGGGCGAATACAATATCGGCGGAGACGCTTTTGAAATCGAGCGGATTTTCGATAAATGCGGCATTACCCAGGTGGCGACATTCAGCGGTAATTCCACCGTGGATGGGTTTGCCAATTCGCATACGGCGGATGTCAACCTGATCATGTGTCATCGTTCCATCAATTACGTGGCGGAAATGATGGAGAAAAAATACGGCATCCCCTGGATCAAGGTCAACTTTATCAGCGCCGAGGCAACGGCTAAATCCCTTCGGAAAATCGCCATCTATTTTGATGACCCCGAACTGACCGAACGGGTCGAGCAGGTAATCGCCGAAGAAACGCCGGCGGTCGAGAAAGCCAGAGCCGCTGTTTATCCCCGCACTCAGGGCAAACGGGTCATGTTGTTCGTGGGCGGGTCCCGGGCCCACCATTATCAGGACCTCTTCAACGAACTCGGAATGGTCACCCTGTCTGCAGGATACGAATTCGGCCACCGGGACGATTATGAAGGTCGAAAAGTCCTCCCGGATATCAAGGTGGATGCGGACAGCCGAAACATCCAGGAACTGGAAGTTCATCCGGACCCGGAAAAATTCAATCTGCGCAAGGAACCGGAAGCCGTCGAACGGCTGAAAACGCAGGGGGTGTTCTTGAGTGAATACGAAGGGATGATGCCGGATATGGCGGACAACACCCTGATCATCGATGACCTCAGTCAGTACGAAACGGATCGGCTTATCGAGATTTACAAACCCGATCTGTTCTGTGCCGGAATCAAGGAAAAATACGTGATCCAGAAACACGGAATTCCCATGAAACAGCTTCACAGCTACGACTACGGCGGCCCCTACGCCGGATTTGCAGGCGCCGTCAATTTTTACCATGACATCGACCGAATGGTAAACAGCAAGATATGGAATTATATGAAAGCCCCCTGGCAGAAAAACCCGGAACTCATGGCGACCTATGCGTGGGAATGACAGTAACATTATGAATTATGAAGGTTTTCCTTCGTAATTCATAATTCATAATTCATAATTTTTATTATTTGGAGATTGAGAATCATGCTGCTCAGACACACACCGAAAGAAATTACAGAACGTAGTGCATTAACCATCAATCCGGCCAAGACCTGTCAGCCTGTCGGCGCCATGTATGCGGCCCTGGGGATTCATGGATGCCTGCCGCACAGCCACGGGTCCCAGGGCTGTTATGCGTATCATCGCAGTGCGCTGACCCGACACTTCAAGGAACCGGTCATGGCCGCCACCAGTGCGTTTACCGAGGGGGCATCGGTATTCGGAGGACAGGCCAACCTGCTTCAGGCCATCGACAATATTTTTGCCGTGTATGGGCCGGATGTCATTGCCGTACACACCACCTGCCTGTCGGAAACCATCGGTGACGATATCCCGCAGATTGTCAACAAGGCCAGGGCCGAAGGAAAAATACCGGACGGGAAATATGTCATTCATGCCAATACGCCCAGTTATGTGGGATCGCATGTGACCGGATTCGCCAGCATGACCCGGGCCATGGTCGATTATTTCGCCGAATCCAACGGCCATAAGAACAAAACCATCAATTTGATTCCAGGATATACGGAGCCATCGGACATGGAAGAGATCCACCGCATCGCCACGCTGATGGGGGTAAACACGATCATGTTCCCGGATACATCCCGGGTGCTGAATGGTCCGTTGACCGGAAAATTCCGTATGTACCCGGAAGGCGGAGTAACGATTCCCGAACTGATACAAACCGGATCAAGTGCTGGCACGCTGGCGTTGGGAAAACTGGCGTCCGGCCCGGGGGCAAGAGCCCTGGATGCCAAATGCAAGGTTCCCTGTCAATTGCTGGACCTGCCGATGGGTCTGGAGGGTACGGATACGTTTGTCGATATTCTGCGGCGTATCGCCGGAGTCAACGTGCCGGATGTACTCACTTTGGAACGGGGACAGCTTGTGGATGTGATTTCGGATATGCATCCTTATTTTTACGGCAAAAAAGTGGCCATGGCCGGTGATCCGGATCATCTACTGGCCATGGCCAAGTTCCTGGTCTCCATCGACATGATCCCGGTATATATGGTCAGTGGAACACCGGCTGGTAAAAAATTCGAGAATGCGCTTCGGGATGTGGTCAAGGATGCTCCCTGTGACGTCAAAATCAAGATACCGGGAGATATGTTCCTCCTGCATCAGTGGATCAAACAAGAGCCCGTGGATTTATTGATCGGCAACACCTATCTGAAATATATCGCCAAGGACGAGGACATTCCGCTGATACGCTACGGATTTCCGATTTTTGACCGGATCGGACACAGTTATTTTCCGACAATGGGTTATAAAGGCGGTATCCGTTTTCTGGAAAAAATTCTTGATGCGCTGTTGGATCGAAAAGACCGGGATGCATCGGATATCACGATGGAACTGGTCCTGTAGGGTCGAGTGTTTATTTTGTTTGACCAAACGGAACGACATAAGCAGGAGAGATCATGACACGCATACCCATACTCAAGGAACGGGAAAGCCAAATCTGGGAAAAAGGCCAGACACCGTATCGAATGACCTGCGACAAACACAGTCTTGCAGGCTCCATCAGTCAGAGAGCCTGCGTGTTCTGCGGGTCCCGCGTGGTGTTGTATCCCATCGCGGATGCCGTCCATCTGGTTCATGGGCCGATCGGCTGCGCTGCCTATACCTGGGATATCCGCGGGGCCCTGTCTTCAGGGCCGGAACTGCATCGTCTCAGTTTCTCCACGGACTTACAGGAAAAAGATGTCATTTTCGGCGGCGAAAAAAAACTCTATGCCATGCTGATCGAACTCATCGACCGATATACCCCTCGGGCCGCGTTTGTATATTCGACCTGCATTGTGGGGATCATCGGCGATGATGTGGCCTCGGTATGCCGGAAAGTGGCGCGGGAGAAGGGTATCCCGGTTCTTCCTGTCCATTCGGAAGGATTCAAGGGGACCAAAAAAGATGGCTACAAAGCGGCCTGTGAGGCGCTTTTCGAATTGATCGGTCAGGGAAAAATCGATGACATTCCCACGGTCAGCATCAATATTCTGGGAGAGTTCAATATCGGCGGCGAGGCATGGATTATCCGGGATTATTACGAACGGATGGGGGTTCAGGTGGTGTCGGTAATGACCGGAGATGGCCGAGTGGCGGATGTTCAGCGGGCGCACGGCGCTTCATTGAATGTGGTTCAATGCTCCGGTTCCATGACATATCTGGCCGAAATGATGAAAGAGACCTACGGCATCCCCTATATCCGGGCATCTTATTTCGGGGTTGAAGACATGTCCAAATCTCTCTACGACGTGGCCGAACATTTCAGCGATACACCGGATATTCTCCGACGAACACAGGCATTGGTCAAGGAAGAAATCAGCCGGATCCACCCCCGGCTTCTGGAATACCGAAAGGCCCTGACCGGCAAAAAAGCGGCTGTCTATGTTGGCGGCGCGTTCAAGGCATTTTCACTCATCAAGGCCCTGCGGATTATCGGGATGGAAGTGGTGCTGGCCGGCTCCCAGACCGGAAATACCGAGGATTATGCCGAGCTGAAAGAAATCTGCGATGACGGGGCTGTTATCGTGGATGATGCCAATCCTCTGGAGCTTTCCAAATACATCATTGAAAAGGGTGCGGATCTGGTGATCGGTGGTGTCAAGGAGCGGCCGATCGCTTACAAGATGGGTGCCGGTTTTTGTGATCACAATCACGAGCGCAAGATACCGCTGGCCGGATATGTGGGTATGCTCAATTTTGCCCAGGAAGTATATGAAAGCGTGACGAGTCCGGTGTGGCGATTTGTCAGAAGTCCCGTGGATTCCGGCGTGGATGCGGCGGCTGTGGTTCGGCAAAAAATTGAAAAAGTCGGTGTTGGCACCCAGAACGCCTGCAATGTCTGCACCCCCTTGGGGGCCTCCCTGGTATTCAAGGGGATTCGGGGCGCCGTCCCCCTGATTCACGGTTCTCAGGGATGCTCGACCTATATGCGCCGTTACCTCATCAGCCATTTCAAAGAGCCGGTGGATATTGCCTGCTCCAATTTCGGGGAACAGACAGCTATTTTCGGAGGTGGCGCCAATCTGAAAACCGCGTTCGACAATCTCCGAAAACAGTATGATCCGGAGTTGATCGGGATTTCCACAACCTGTCTGTCGGAAACCATCGGCGATGATGTCCCGATGTTCATCCACAGTTATCGGGAATCAAACCATGAGAAAAAGATGCCGGCCCTCGTGCATGTTTCCACCCCGAGCTACAAGGGAACGCATATCGACGGGTTTCACGGTGCTGTTCTGGCAACGGTTTCGGCACTTGCTACGGAAAAACATCAAAAAACCGATGCAATCAATCTCTTTCCGGGAATGCTGTCTCCGGCGGATCTGCGACTGCTGAAGGAAATCTTCAAAGACATGCAGATCCCCTGCCGGATGCTCCCGGACTATTCGCAAACGCTGGACGGTGCGCCGTGGAAGGTCTATCACAAGATCCCCGATGGCGGAACCGCTGTCGGGGATATCCGAAATATGGGAACCGCCGTTGCCGGCATCGAACTGGGCAGAATTTTGTCTGAACAGAACAGTGCCGGAAAGCATCTGCGGGATCGGTTCGATATTCCCCTGTACTGTCCGGGCCTGCCCATCGGTGTTCATGAAACGGACCGGTTTTTCAATATACTGGAAGACATCAGTGGAAATCCGCTGCCGGAAAAGTACCGCGAAGAACGGGGGCGCCTGATCGATGCCTACATCGATGGCCATAAATATGTTTCTGGTGCCAGGGCTGTGGTTTACGGAGAAGAAGATCTGGTTGTGGGCATAGCGGCTTTTCTGTCTGAAATCGGTGTGATTCCGGTACTCTGTGCATCCGGTGGCCACAGCGGATATTTGCGGGATAAAATCGCCGAAGTGGTGGGTTCGAGCGGTGGAGAGGCGATTGCC